>NZ_PTSN01000021.1:0-75710 GCF_002965865.1 Escherichia sp. MOD1-EC6098 | reverse complement strand
TGTTAATTATAAGTAATGTTTTCGCTGTAAATGTAGATTGCAGGGTTCGTGCCAGCCAGGGGTAAAATTGCATAAGCGACGGCGGCCAACTGAAAATCAACGAGTTATAACCAACTGATATGCACTTAAAGTGCATATAAAGTGAATACGTTTGCGATACGGATGAATAAAAAGAATAAAAAACGCAATGTTATGCAGAAGTAAAATATAATTCTGGAATTGTGATCATTGACGAAATTTACTGGAAATTACTGCGCCATTCTGACGCAGACCGCACCAAAAGCGGGCATTTTTTGCGTCATCGTTGACATCATTAACAACCATCGATCAAATCACTTAACAACGGGCGGTAAGTACAGCGAATTTCTGCTACCATCCACGCACTCTTAATATGAATAAACGGCAGCGACTATGAAATTTGTCTCTTTTAATATCAACGGTCTGCGCGCCAGACCTCACCAACTTGAAGCCATCGTCGAAAAGCACCAACCGGATGTGATTGGTCTGCAGGAGACAAAAGTTCATGACGATATGTTTCCGCTCGAAGAGGTGGCAAAGCTCGGCTACAACGTGTTTTATCACGGGCAGAAAGGCCATTATGGCGTGGCGCTGCTGACCAAAGAGACGCCGATTGCTGTGCGTCGCGGCTTCCCGGGCGACGGCGAAGAGGCTCAACGGCGGATTATTATGGCAGAAATCCCCTCGCCGCTGGGCAATGTCACCGTGATCAACGGCTACTTCCCACAGGGCGAAAGCCGCGACCATCCAATTAAATTCCCGGCAAAAGCGCAGTTCTACCAGAACCTGCAAAACTATCTGGAAACTGAGCTTAAGCGCGATAATCCGGTGCTGATTATGGGCGATATGAACATCAGCCCCACCGACCTGGATATCGGCATTGGCGAAGAGAACCGCAAACGCTGGCTGCGTACCGGTAAATGCTCCTTCCTGCCGGAAGAACGCGAATGGATGGACAGACTGATCGGCTGGGGGCTGGTAGATACCTTCCGTCACGCTAATCCGGAAACAGCAGATCGCTTTTCGTGGTTTGATTACCGCTCAAAAGGTTTTGACGATAACCGTGGTCTGCGTATCGACCTGCTGCTCGCCAGCCAGCCGTTGGCGGAATGCTGCGTAGAAACCGGCATCGACTATGAAATCCGCAGTATGGAAAAACCGTCAGATCACGCACCTGTGTGGGCGACCTTCCGCCGCTAATTTATCTGCTCTCCTGACCCGCACGAGGTCAGGAGAATTAACCTTGAGAAAAATCAACAAACTGTCAGTAATGATTTGTTGCCTGCCTTCCTTTGTTATACCGTCACTGCGTTTTTAGTTGTCTGACCACTTCTCTATTATCAAGTTTGATATAGGAAACTCTACGATGAACGCTGAGCGTAAATTTCTTTTTGCCTGTCTGCTTTTTGCACTGATAATTTACGCTATCCACGCTTTCGGTTTATTCGATCTGGTCACCGATTTACCCCACTTACAAACGCTCATTCGCCAGAGCGGATTTTTCGGTTATAGCCTCTATATTCTGTTATTCATTATCGCTACCCTCTTTCTGTTACCCGGTAGCGTACTGGTGATCGCCGGTGGAATAGTCTTTGGCCCGTTGTTGGGAACGCTACTTTCGTTAATTGCCGCTACGCTGGCCTCGTCGTGCTCATTCCTGCTGGCGCGCTGGCTGGGGCGTGACTTGCTGCTGAAATACGTCGGTCATAGCCATACTTTTCAGGCTATTGAAAAAGGTATTGCGCGTAATGGTATCGATTTTCTTATTCTGACCCGCTTAATCCCGCTGTTTCCTTACAATATTCAAAATTACGCTTACGGATTAACTGCTATAGCCTTCTGGCCTTTTACCCTTATTTCGGCATTAACTACCCTGCCTGGGATTATTATTTATACCGTGATGGCCAGCGATCTCGCCCGTGAAGGCATTACCGTGCACTTTATTTTAAACCTCTGTCTGGCTGGACTGACGCTGTTTATTCTCGTCCAACTCGCCAAACGCTACGCCCGCTTTAAACACGTGGATCTGACTGCTTCTGACAGCCAACCGCTTACTCACCCTAAAAACGAAGGATAGAACGATGTTGCAACAATATTCAGTGTCATGGAAAAAAGGACTGGCTGCGCTGTGTTTACTGGCAGCGGCAGGGCTTAGCGGCTGTGATCAAAAAGAGAATACCGAGGCCAAAGTGGAATACGATGGGCTTTCGGCCAGTGAGCCACTGCGCGTCGATACACAGGCACATACGGTAACTATGCTGGTGCAAATTAATGGTCGTTTCCTCACCGACGATACCCGTCACGGCATTGTGTTTAAAGACGGCTCCAACGGGCATAAATCACTGTTTATGGGATATGCCACCCCGAAAGCATTTTATGACGCTCTGAAACAGGCGGGTGGCACACCGGGCGAAAATATGACTATGGATAACAAAGAAGCTACCCATGTTGCAGGCAGCAAACTGGATATTTCGGTGAACTGGCAAGGGGCGGCAAAAGCGTATTCCTTCGATGAAGTGATTGTTGATAGTAATGGCAAGAAACTGGACATGCGCTTTGGTGGCAATTTAGCGGCGGCAGAAGAGAAAAAAACCGGTTGTCTGGTGTGCCTGGATAGCTGCCCGGTCGGTATTGTCAGCAATGCGACATACACTTATGGTGCGGTGGAAAAACGTGGCGAAGTGAAATTCAAAGGCAATGCGTCAGTTCTCCCGGCAGATAGCACGCTGGCAACGGTGACCTTTAAAATCACAGAATAAAACATGGATAAAGGATGATGAAGATGCATTCGCGTAAAATCTGGTACTACCGTACAACCATCATCATCCTGTTGTTCGCTACGCTGCTCGCATGGGCGCTGGTTCCTGGCGTCCATGACTTTATCAATCGCAGCCTTGCGGCGTTTGCCGCTGTGGACCAACAGGGTATAGAACGATTTATTCAGTCTTACGGCACACTGGCGGCAGTTGTCTCATTCTTGTTGATGATTTTGCAGGCCATTGCCGCACCGCTGCCTGCGTTTTTGATCACCTTTGCCAATGCGTCGCTGTTTGGCGCGTTCTGGGGGGGCTTGCTGTCGTGGACCAGTTCGATGGCGGGTGCGGCGCTGTGCTTTTTTATCGCCAGAGTGATGGGCCGCGAAGTAGTGGAAAAGTTAACCGGTAAAACCGTGCTCGATAGCATGGACGGCTTTTTCACTCGCTACGGCAAACATACCATCCTGGTATGCCGGTTATTGCCTTTTGTCCCTTTTGATCCAATCAGCTATGCTGCCGGCCTGACATCAATACGTTTTCGTCCGTTTTTTATCGCCACCGGGCTTGGTCAGCTACCCGCAACCATTGTCTATTCCTGGGCGGGCAGCATGTTAACGGGCGGCACATTCTGGTTTGTTACCGGACTGTTTATCCTGTTTGCCCTGACTGTGGTGATTTTCATGGCGAAAAAAATATGGTTTGAGCGCCAGAAGAGGAATGTCTGATGGGTTTACCGCCGCTTAGCAAAATTCCTTTAATTTTACGTCCGCAGGCGTGGCTACATCGTCGCCATTACGGTGAGGTGCTAAGTCCGATTCGCTGGTGGGGGCGGATCCCATTTATCTTCTATCTGGTGTCGATGTTTGTCGGCTGGCTGGAGCGCAAACGCTCCCCGCTCGATCCGGTGGTGCGATCGCTTGTCAGCGCGCGCATTGCGCAAATGTGCCTGTGTGAGTTTTGCGTAGACATCACCAGCATGAAAGTCGCTGAACGAACCGGCAGCACCGATAAACTGCTGGCGGTGGCCGACTGGCGGCAAAGCCCGCTGTTCAGCGATGAGGAGCGGCTGGCGCTGGAATACGCCGAAGCCGCCAGCGTTACGCCGCCAACGGTAGATGATGCCCTGCGCACCCGACTGGCAGCCCATTTTGACGCTCAGGCGCTCACCGAACTGACGGCATTAATCGGCCTGCAAAACCTGTCGGCCCGTTTTAATTCTGCTATGGCCATTCCCGCCCAGGGACTGTGCCGACTTCCTGAAAAACGTTCTTAAGGAGAAATGATGCGCCATTGTGGGTGGTTGCTGGGACTGTTATCGCTGTTTTCTTTGGCAACACATGCCAGTGACTGGCAGGAAACTAAGAACGACGCCAAAGGGCAAACCGTCTGGTTTAACGCCTGGGGCGGCGACACCGCGATTAACCGCTATCTCGACTGGGTCAGCGGTGAGATGAAAACGCATTACGATATAAACCTGAAGATTGTTCGCCTGGCTGATGCCGCTGACGCAGTAAAACGCATTCAAACCGAAGCCGCAGCCGGACGTAAAACGGGCGGCTCGGTAGATCTCTTGTGGGTAAATGGTGAAAATTTCCGCACGTTAAAAGAGGCGAATTTGCTGCAAACCGGCTGGGCGGAAACATTACCTAACTGGCGTTATGTCGACACGCAACTACCTGTACGGGAAGATTTTTCTGTCGCTACCGAGGGGGCAGAATCCCCCTGGGGCGGCGCACAACTTACGTTTATCGCTCGCCGCGATCTGACACCACAACCACCGAAAACACCGCAAGCCTTGCTGGAGTTTGCCAAAGCCAATCCAGGCGCAGTTACCTATCCACGCCCACCAGACTTTACCGGCACAGCATTTCTTGAACAGTTGTTGATTATGCTGACGCCAGATCCCGCTGCATTAAAAGAAGCGCCGAACGATGCTACTTTCGCCCAGATTACTGCACCGCTGTGGCAGTATCTCGATGCGCTGCATCCGTATTTGTGGCGCGAAGGAAAGGATTTCCCCCCTTCGCCCGCGCGAATGGATGCCCTGCTGAAATCCGGCACATTGCGCCTGTCGCTGACCTTTAACCCCGCTCATGCCCGGCAAAAAATAGCCAGTGGCGATTTGCCAGCGAGCAGTTACAGCTTTGGCTTTAGCGAGGGAATGATTGGCAACGTGCATTTCGTCACCATTCCTGCCAACGCCAGTGCCAGTGCTGCGGCGAAGGTGGTCGCCAACTTCCTGCTCTCACCCGAAGCGCAACTGCGTAAAGCGGATCCTGCGGTCTGGGGCGATCCTTCTGTTCTTGATCCACAAAAACTGCCTGCCGGGCAGCGCGAAACATTACAATCAAGAATGCCGCAGGATCTGCCGCCAGTACTGGCGGAACCGCATGCTGGTTGGGTAAATGTGCTGGAACAAGAATGGCTACGCCGTTACGGTACGCATTAATTTTATTGCTGTGGGTGGTGATGGCGGTGATTTACGCACCGCTGATCCCGGCAGCGCTCACGCTGATAACGCCTGCCTTGTCGTTGACACACTGGCAGGCGTTATTTGCCGATCCGCAGTTATCACAGGCAATACTGGCAACGCTGGTGTCGACAACTATCGCGGCGGTAGGTGCGTTGTTGATTGCCCTGCTGGTGATTGTGGCGCTGTGGCCTGGCGCGAAATGGCTGCATTTGTGCGCCCGTCTGCCGTGGCTGCTCGCCATCCCCCACGTCGCTTTTGCCACCAGCGTCCTGCTACTGTTTGCCGAAGGCGGCCTGGTTTATCAGTTTTTCCCTTTCCTCACTCCGCCGACAGACAGATTGGGTATCGGTCTGGGCATTACTCTGGCGGTGAAAGAAAGCGCATTTCTGCTGTGGATTTTGGCGGCAGTATTGAGTGAAAAAAGGCTGTTGCAACAAGTCATCGTGCTGGATTCACTGGGCTACAGCCGCTGGCAATGCCTGAACTGGCTGCTGTTACCCTCAGTCGCTCCCGCACTGGCAATGGCGATGCTGGCAATTGTGGCCTGGTCGCTATCGGTCGTGGATATCGCAATTATCCTTGGGCCGGGTAATCCACCGACGCTGGCGGTAATTAGCTGGCAGTGGTTAACCCAGGGCGACACCGATCAACAGATAAAAGGCGCACTTGCCAGCCTGCTGCTGATGCTGTTACTCGCCACCTGTGTTTTGCTGGGCTATCTTTTATGGCGCACCTGGCGGCGCACAATTCCCCGCAAAGATGGCGTTCGCAAACCAGCCACGCCTTTATTGCCCGGTAGTACGCTGGCGAGATTATTACCATTAACTGGCGTGCTCTGTGAGGTTCTGCTGGCGATCCTTGCAGATCAATCGACGATCAATGACGAGGCGCTATTCAATAGCCTGACGATGGGACTGGCAACGACATTCATCGCTTTGATCCTATTACTGCTGTGGCTGGAATGGGGAGCAAAGCGTCGCCAGTTGTGGTTATGGCTGCCCATTTTATTACCAGCGCTGCCGCTGGTGGCAGGCCAGTACACGCTGGCGCTGTGGTTACATCTGGATGGCTGCTGGGCTGTGGTGGTGTGGGGACATCTGCTGTGGGTGATGCCGTGGATGTTGTTTATCCTGCAACCGGCCTGGCGGCGTATTGACTCACGGTTAATTCTGATTGCCCAAACGCTGGGTTGGTCGCGAGGCAAAATATTCTTTTACGTGAAATGCCCGCTCATGCTGCGTCCTGCGCTTATTGCCTTCGCTGTCGGATTTTCAGTCAGCATTGCGCAATATATGCCGACGCTGTGGCTGGGTGCGGGGCGCTTCCCGACGCTGACGACTGAAGCAGTGGCGTTAAGCAGTGGCGGCAGCAACGGTATCCTCGCCGCTCAGGCTTTATGGCAACTGCTATTACCACTTATTATTTTTGCCCTTACCGCCCTGCTTGCAAAATGGGTAGGTTTTGCCAGACAAGGACTCCGTTAATGCTCTGCGTAAAAGATGTTTCGCTACGTTTGCCTGAAACCTGCTTACTGGAAAAGGTTAATTTCACAGTCAATAAAGGTGACGTTGTCACGTTAATGGGTCCGTCTGGCTGCGGAAAATCTACGCTGTTTTCCTGGATGATTGGCGCACTGGCGGGACAATTTTCTTGCACCGGTGAACTATGGCTCAATGAGCAACGCCTCGACACCCTGCCCACCGCCCGGCGTCAGATTGGTATTCTTTTCCAGGATGCGCTGTTGTTTGATCAGTTCAGCGTTGGACAAAATTTACTACTGGCACTACCGTCAACGCTCAAAGGTGACGCAAGACGCAATGCAGTGGATGATGCGCTTGAGCGTGCGGGACTTGGCGGAACTTTCCGTCAGGACCCGGCCACGCTGTCTGGTGGCCAACGTGCGCGGGTGGCTCTGCTGCGCGCCCTTCTCGCCCAGCCAAAGGCATTATTGCTTGATGAACCGTTCAGCCGTCTTGACGTAGCTCTGCGCGATAATTTTCGTCAGTGGGTATTCAATGAAGTCCGCGAACTGGCGATCCCCGTCGTTCAAGTCACCCACGATTTTCAGGATGTTCCTGCCGATAGTCCCGTTCTGGATATGGCTCAGTGGTCAGAAAATTACAACAAACTGCGATAACGCAAAGTTTTTCCCGATGCGTCAGTTCAGAATGGCGCACTCAAAACTACAATGTCGGGATTTTCGATGAAACGTGTTTCTCAAATGACCGCGCTGGCAATGGCTTTAGGGCTGGCTTGCGCTTCTTCGTGGGCCGCTGAACTGGCGAAGCCTCTTACACTTGACCAGCTTCAACAACAAAATGGCGCAGCAATAGATACCCGCCCAAGCGCGTTTTATAACGGCTGGCCACAAACCTTAAATGGCCCTTCCGGCCATGAACCTGCCGCCTTAAACCTTTCTGCAAGCTGGCTCGACAAAATGAGCACTGAACAGCTCAACGCGTGGATTAAGCAACATAACCTGAAAGCCGATGCGCCGGTGGCGTTATACGGTAATGACAAAGACGTCGAAGCCGTTAAAACGCGTCTGCAAAAAGCAGGCTTTACGCATATCTCCATCTTGAGTGGCGCGCTAAGCGAACCTTCCCGTCTGCAAAAATTGCCGCACTTTGAGCAACTGGTTTACCCGCAATGGCTGCATGACCTGCAACAAGGCAAAGAAGTTACGGCGAAACCTGCGGGTGACTGGAAAGTGATCGAAGCAGCATGGGGCGCTCCGAAACTTTACCTCCTCAGCCATATTCCTGGTGCCGATTACATTGACACCAACGAAGTGGAAAGCGAACCACTGTGGAATAAAGTCTCTGACGAACAACTTAAAGCAATGCTGGCAAAACATGGCATTCGTCATGACACCACAGTAATTCTGTACGGGCGTGACGTTTACGCCGCCGCACGCGTGGCGCAGATTATGCTCTACGCTGGCGTGAAAGATGTGCGCTTGCTGGACGGTGGTTGGCAAACCTGGTCTGATGCGGGTCTGCCCGTTGAACGCGGTACGCCACCGACAGTGAAACCCGAACCTGACTTCGGCGTGAAGATCCCGGCGCAACCGCAACTGATGCTCGATATGGAACAGGCGCGCGGTCTGCTGCATCGCCAGGATGCGTCACTGGTCAGCATTCGTTCATGGGCTGAATTTATCGGCACCACCAGCGGCTATGACTACATCAAGCCAAAAGGTGATATCCCTGGCGCACGTTGGGGTCATGCGGGCAGCGACTCAACGCATATGGAAGATTTCCATAACCCAGACGGCACTATGCGTACTGCGGATGACATCACAGCGATGTGGAAAGAATGGAACATCCTGCCGGATCAACAAGTCTCGTTCTACTGCGGCACCGGCTGGCGCGCATCAGAAACCTTTATGTATGCGCGGGCAATGGGCTGGAATAATGTCTCTGTTTACGACGGTGGTTGGTACGAATGGAGCAGCGATCCGAAAAACCCGGTAGCAACCGGTGAACGCGGCCCGGACAGTAGCAAATAACACTGCAATTACTGACGCTGAAGCCCCTTCAGCGTCAGATACCCACTCCACACCCGTGTAAATGTCGTCATCCAGCACAGCGCGCCAAATATCCACGCAAACCACGGGAAATACGCTGGAAAGAGGCAACTCAGAACAAACAGCAAAATCGTCTCGCTGCCTTCAGTTAATCCCCCCAGATAGTAAAACGATTTGTGCGCATAACCGGGGTTATCAATCTGATGCTTCGCCGCCAGCGCAGCAAAAGCAAGAAAACTGCTGCCCGTGCCGATAAACGCAAACAGCAGCCAGCCGCCCGCCAGCGCATTTTGTTCTGGTGCCGCGAGAATAAAGCCAAACGGCACCAGCGCATAAAAGAGAAAATCGAGAGAAATATCAAGAAAACCGCCTGCGTCAGTTAATCCTCTACGCCGCGCCAGCGCGCCATCCAGACCATCAAGTAATCTGTTCAGCAAAATGGCGATCAGCGCAGGCAGATACCAGCCCAACGCCAGAAACAGCAGTGCCAGCACACCAACAGCAAACCCGACTAACGTTAAACCATCTGGCGTGATGCCGGGTTTATCAAGCACCTGCACGCATTGATGCAGCAAAGGTTTAATCCGGGGGTGAAGATGGCGGTCTAACACGGGCACTCCTTAAATATAAAGCCCTTCAGCTCGGGCAACACTGCGGATATTATGGCATTTTTCGCTTATCTGCCTGTGGGTAATTTATGAAAATGATTGATGTTGTTGCCGCCATTATCGAACGGGATAGCAAAATTTTACTCGCACAGCGCCCCGCTCATAGCGATCAGGCGGGGTTATGGGAGTTTGCAGGTGGCAAAGTCGAGCCGGATGAAAGCCAGCCGCAGGCGCTGGTGCGGGAATTGCGCGAAGAACTCGGCATCGAAGCTACTGTCGGTGTTTACGTTGCCAGCCATCAGAAGGAAGTGTCTGGCCGGATTATCCATCTTCATGCCTGGCACGTACCGGACTTCCACGGTACGTGCCAGGCACTCGAACATCAGGCGCTGGTCTGGTGTTCGCCAGAAGAGGCTTTGCAATATCCGCTGGCTCCTGCTGATATTCCACTTTTACAGGCGTTTATGGCTTTACGCGCCGCCAGACCAGCGGATTGGTGCTAATGGTTTTGTCATCCCGCTGGCATTGCAGCAATATCCCCTCCGCTTTAATCACTGCCCCCTCCGAATAGTTTTGATCCTGATAAACGCAGCACTGGTTACAGGGCTGCACCGATTGTCCGCCAGAACTAAACACCTCCGGCGGCACATTCACCTCTACATCCGGACGATATTGCGGGTTGGCCAGCGCAAAGAATGGAAATGCCAATGTTACGGCGAATAATGCTCTACTCACAGGAAACTCCTTATATTCGTTGTCTCTGCTACTGATAACGGTAACCGGGCAGAAAAACTTTAGCGTCTGGTTGCCGGATGCGACGTGCACGTCTTATCCGCCTCGAACCACTCTTGAAAATGCGCACGGTTTTCTAGGTCTGATAAAACGCACCAGAGTCACAGCAAACATTAGGTGACGTTTATAAAACCCGCAGATCATTAATTTGCTTTCCTGCGTCATTTTTTTCTTGCTTACCGTCACATTCTTGATGGTATAGTCGAAAACTGCAGAAGCATCTAAAACAAACAACACCAGCACAATCGTATTAATATATAAGGGTTTTATATCTATGGATCAGACATATTCTCTGGAGTCATTCCTCAACCATGTCCAAAAGCGCGACCCGAATCAAACCGAGTTCGCGCAAGCCGTTCGTGAAGTCATGACCACACTCTGGCCTTTTCTTGAACAAAATCCAAAATATCGCCAAATGTCGTTACTGGAGCGCCTGGTTGAACCGGAGCGCGTGATTCAGTTTCGCGTAGTCTGGGTTGACGATCGCAATCAGGTACAGGTTAACCGCGCATGGCGTGTCCAGTTCAGCTCCGCCATCGGCCCGTACAAAGGCGGTATGCGCTTCCATCCTTCAGTAAACCTCTCCATCCTTAAATTCCTCGGCTTCGAACAAACCTTTAAAAATGCTCTGACTACCCTGCCAATGGGCGGTGGTAAAGGTGGTAGCGATTTCGATCCGAAAGGGAAAAGCGAAGGCGAAGTGATGCGTTTCTGTCAGGCGCTGATGACTGAACTGTATCGCCACCTGGGCGCGGATACCGACGTTCCGGCGGGCGATATCGGCGTTGGTGGCCGTGAAGTCGGCTTTATGGCGGGGATGATGAAAAAACTGTCTAACAATACCGCCTGCGTCTTCACCGGTAAGGGGCTTTCTTTTGGCGGCAGTCTGATTCGTCCGGAAGCCACCGGTTACGGTCTGGTTTATTTCACTGAAGCGATGCTGAAACGCCACGGTATGGGTTTTGAAGGAATGCGTGTTTCCGTTTCTGGCTCCGGCAACGTCGCCCAGTACGCTATCGAAAAAGCGATGGAATTTGGCGCTCGCGTGGTTACAGCATCAGACTCCAGCGGCACCGTGGTTGATGAAAGTGGATTTACCAAAGAGAAACTGGCGCGTCTTATCGAAATCAAATCCAGCCGTGATGGTCGCGTTGCGGATTACGCCAAAGAATTTGGTCTGGTCTATCTCGAAGGCCAACAACCGTGGTCTGTGCCGGTTGATATCGCCCTGCCGTGCGCGACCCAGAACGAACTGGATGTTGACGCTGCACATCAGCTTATCGCCAACGGCGTTAAAGCGGTGGCCGAAGGGGCAAATATGCCAACGACCATCGAAGCGACTGAGCTGTTCCAGCAGGCAGGCGTGCTGTTTGCGCCAGGTAAAGCGGCTAATGCAGGTGGCGTTGCAACATCGGGGCTGGAAATGGCGCAAAACGCTGCGCGTCTGGGCTGGAAAGCCGAAAAAGTTGATGCGCGTTTACACCACATTATGCTGGATATCCACCATGCCTGTGTTGAGCATGGTGGTGAAGGTGAGCAAACTAACTACGTGCAGGGCGCGAATATTGCTGGTTTTGTGAAGGTTGCCGATGCGATGCTGGCGCAAGGGGTGATTTAAGTCATCAGGCATTTGTCCGGGTGCGACGTAAACCCCCTGAAAATCTTCAGCATCACGCCTTTATGTTATCGCTCCACTGCCCGCATCTTCCGATGGTGGGCTTTTTTTCGGCGTTCGCTTGCGTGGTGAAGCCTTTTTCTTCTCTTCGCCGCTGCCCGGAGCCACTATGCCGCGAAACTGCCGCACCGGCGTGCGCTTAGCCTGATCAATCAGTTGGTACAGCGTCCCCACCAGCGGCTGCATAAAGTCCTGGTAGCGGCACTGTTTTTCGCTGATTTGCGTCAGCACCGATTCCCAGTGCGCTGTCATGTCCGGTCGCGTCGCCATTTCTGGCAGCGAATGGAATAACGCTTTTCCGGCATCAGTAGAGTGGATGTAGCGCCCTTTTTTGGTCAGGAAGCCGCGCTTGAACAGCAGTTCAATAATCCCCGCGCGGGTCGCTTCTGTGCCCAGACCATCGGTCGCACGAAGGATCTTCTTCAGATCTTTGTCCTGTACAAAGCGCGCAATCCCGGTCATTGCCGAAAGCAGTGTTGCATCGGTGAAATGGCGCGGCGGCTGGGTTTGCCGCTCTACCACTTCACCCTTCTCGCACAGCAACTCATCGTCTTTTGCCACCACAGGAAGTGGCGTGCCGTCGTTTTCTTCGTCACGCTCTTTGCTGCCTAACAGCGTGCGCCAGCCCGCTTCGGCAAGAAAACGTGCTTTTGCAACAAATTTGCCTTTTGCTATGTCCAGTTCGATCACACACTTGCGGAACACCGCGTCCGGGCAGAATTGCATCAGATACTGACGAGCAATCAGACTATAAACCTTCGCTTCGTTCTCCGTCAGGTTGATAGCCGAACTCCGCGCGGTCGGGATGATGGCGTGGTGGGCATCCACCTTTTTGTCATCCCAGCAGCGGTTGCGTAAATCTGGATCAACCACGGGCTGCGGCAGAAGACTCGGCGCATGGACACTGATGGCATTCATCACCGCATGGCGTCCGGCAAAATGTTCCTCCGGCAAATAACGACAATCGGAACGTGGATAGGTAATCAGCTTGTGCGTTTCGTACAATTTCTGACAGATATCAAGCACGTTCTGCGCACTCAGGCCAAAACGTTTTGCCGCTTCAATCTGTAACGTCGAAAGCGAAAATGGCAGCGGCGCGGATTCTGATTCCCGTTTATCGTTATAACTGGTGACAATCGCCGGTTGGCCGCTGATGCGGTTAACTACATGCTCCGCCAGCGGACGATGCAACAAACGCCCCTCTTCATCCTGGTACGGCTCACACGCTTCGCTCGGTTGCCAGATGGCGGTAAACCGCTCATCGGCAGGCGTCACGATATGCGCTTTGACTTCAAAGAAATCTTTCGCGACGAAGTTTTCAATCTCTTCGTCGCGGCGCACCACCAGCCCAAGCACTGGCGTCTGCACGCGCCCAACGGAAAGTACCCCCTGGTAGCCAGCATTACGCCCCAGAATGGTATATGCGCGGGTCATATTAATGCCGTACAACCAGTCGGCACGCGCTCGCGCCAGCGCAGAAACGCACAACGGTACAAACTCACTGTTGGAACGAAGACGATCGATCGCCCGCTCAACCGCCTGCGGGTTCAGGTCGTTGATTAAACAACGCTGAACTTGCTGGCGCTTTTCCGGCGCAAGTTGCAGGTAATCCAGCACTTCATCCACCAGCAATTGCCCTTCACGATCCGGGTCTCCGGCATGAACGATTTCGCTGGCTTCGTGCAGAAAGCGTTTGATGACGTTAAGTTGTTTGGTCACGGAAGGCCGCGGTTGCAATTGCCACTTTTCCGGGACAATCGGCAGATCTGCCAGATTCCAGCGCGCATAGCGGCTGTCGTAGGCGTCTGGCTGCGCCTGCTCAAGCAGGTGACCGATACACCAGGTCACCACCTGACCATTGCCGCATTCGATAAAGCCATCGCCTTTACGGTGCGGTTTGGGCAGGACATCAGCAATAGCGCGCGCCAGACTCGGTTTTTCGGCAATAAATAACCGCATTGAATTAACGGATCTCAACCATGGCACGACCACCGCGCGCAGGCACCAATTCGCCAATCGCTGTCAGTTCGATACCAAATTCGGCTGCGGTAGCTTTAACTTCGTTTTCCGCCTCTGGCATAACCGCCAGTAGCAGGCCGCCGGAGGTTTGCGGATCGCACAGCAGATCGCGCACTTCGCGTGGCATTTCACCCATCAGATGACCGTAGCTGGCAAAGTTGCGTTCGGTGCCCCCCGGCACAGCGCCCAGCTTAATGTACTCTTCCACGCCCGGCAGTTTCGGGATTGCTTCATAGTCAATGCGCGCCTGCACGCCTGCGCCCTGGCACATTTCGCTTAAATGGCCCAGCAGACCAAAACCGGTAACGTCGGTCATCGCTTTTACGCCTTCAATGTTGGCAAAGGACGCTCCCGCGATATTCATCCGACACATTACTTCCGTCGCCAGTCCCTGATGTTCCGGTTTCAGCAGTGATTTTTTCTCGGCAGTGGTAAGAACACCAATCCCCAGCGGTTTCGTCAGGAACAGTTTACATCCCGCTTGTGCGGTACTGTTTTTCTTCACCCGTTCAGTCGGTACGATCCCCGTCACCGCCAGACCAAAAATCGGTTCCGGCGCGTCGATGGAGTGACCACCGGCCAGCGCGATACCCGCCTGACGGCATGCATAACGGCCACCTTCGGTCACTTCACGGGCAATTTCCGGGGACAGTTTGTTAATCGGCCAGCCGAGGATCGCAATTGCCATAATCGGTTTGCCGCCCATCGCAAAAATATCGCTGATGGCGTTAGTCGCCGCAATGCGACCAAAATCGAAAGGATTATCAACAATCGGCATAAAGAAGTCGGTGGTGCTGATGACGCTGGTGCCATTGCCCAGATCGTACACCGCCGCGTCGTCGCGGGTTTCGTTACCCACAAGCAAATTCGGATCAACAAACTTCGCCTGCTCACTGTGCAGGATGGTTTCCAACACTTTTGGGGAAATTTTACAGCCGCAACCAGCTCCGTGGCTGTATTGGGTCAAACGAATCGAGTTCTCGCTCATGGACATCTCCTGTCAATGCAATCCGGGTATGGTAACCCTCATTCCGTGAAGTGATAAGTGAGAGTGTCTGAATTCCTGCGTCTTTGCTCACAATCCACTCAGTTTCACCGCAATTATCAGAAATAAGTCACAAACGGTGTCGGGTCCGGAACGTTAATTGACGTTGACGCTTTCAACTGCGGTGTGCCGAGGTAGAGAAACCCGACGATTTTATCCTGCTCCCGACAACCGAATGCATCACGTACCACCGGGCTTTCGGTTAACGCCCCACTACGCCAGATCCCGCCAAAGCCCTGGGCAACCGCAGCCATTTGCATTGCCATGACCGCGCAACCGGCAGACATTTCCTGTTCCCAGCGCGGGACTTTATGATTTTCTTCGCATTTCGCCACCACCGTTATGATAAGTGGCGCGCGGAACGGCGCATTACGGGCTTTGTCGATCGCTTTCTCATCACTCCCCGCAGCAACTGCGCCCTGTTCCAGAACGGCGCTGAAACGTTCGCGCCCTTCCCCCTCAATCACAAAAAAATGCCACGGTTGCATGGACTTATGGTCCGGCGCACGCATCCCCGCACGCAGGATGTTTTGCAGTTGCTCACCTGTTGGTGCGGGTTCCGCCAGGCGGGAGGCGCTACGGCGATTGATCAATAGTTCGAGTGCATCCATTTGATTAACTCCTGTCATGATGTTTATTCACAAAATTAACACGAGAGTGGATTTTGTTACAGCACAGGCCGCGATTCCTGCTGACAAGTGCCGGTTGGGTCATTACGATAACCACATCTATTGCACCTGCGACAGGTGTAACTTTTAGTCTGGGAGAATACATGCGAACCCTTTGGCGACTTATTGCCGGATTTTTTAAATGGACGTGGCGTCTACTGAATTTTGTCCGTGAAATGGTACTTAACCTGTTTTTTATTTTTCTCGTGCTTGTTGTCGTGGGTATCTGGATGCAGGTCAGTGGTAGCGATAGCAAAGAAACCGCCAGTCGTGGCGCGTTGCTGCTCGATATCTCCGGCGTGATCGTCGATAAGCCTGACAGTTCGCAGCGGTTTAGCAAGCTGAGCCGTCAGTTACTTGGTGCCAGTTCTGATCGTTTGCAGGAAAACTCACTGTTTGACATTGTAAACACCATTCGCCAGGCAAAAGATGACCGGAACATCACCGGTATCGTGATGGATCTGAAAAACTTCGCGGGCGGCGATCAGCCTTCCATGCAGTACATTGGTAAAGCCCTGAAAGAGTTTCGTGACAGCGGCAAACCGGTTTATGCCATTGGCGAGAACTACAGCCAGGGACAATATTATCTTGCCAGTTTTGCCAACAAAATCTGGCTATCACCACAAGGCGTGGTTGATCTGCATGGTTTTGCGACCAACGGACTGTATTACAAGTCATTGTTGGATAAGTTAAAAGTTTCCACCCATGTGTTCCGCGTCGGTACGTATAAATCTGCCGTTGAGCCGTTTATTCGTGATGATATGTCACCGGCAGCCCGCGAGGCTGACAGCCGCTGGATTGGTGAGCTGTGGCAAAACTATCTCAACACTGTGGCTGCTAATCGTCAGATCACCGCCCAGCAAGTATTCCCTGGCGCACAAGGGGTGCTTGATGGCTTAACCAAAACCGGTGGCGATACCGCGAAGTACGCGCTGGATAACAAACTGGTCGATGCACTGGCATCAAGTGCCGAAATCGAAAAAGCCCTGACCAAAGAGTTCGGCTGGAGTAAGGCGGATAAAAATTATCGCGCCATCAGTTATTACGATTATGCTTTGAAAACTCCGGCAGATACCGGCGACAGCATCGGTGTCGTCTTCGCAAATGGCGCAATTATGGATGGCGAAGAAACCCAGGGTAATGTTGGCGGCGACACAACCGCAGCGCAAATCCGCGACGCTCGTCTTGACCCGAAAGTGAAAGCGATTGTTCTGCGTGTTAATAGCCCTGGCGGCAGCGTTACTGCGTCTGAAGTGATTCGATCTGAACTGGCAGCAGCCCGAGCGGCTGGCAAGCCTGTGGTTGTATCGATGGGCGGCATGGCGGCATCTGGTGGTTACTGGATCTCCACGCCGGCCAATTACATTGTGGCTAACCCCAGCACTCTGACCGGTTCTATCGGTATCTTCGGCGTGATCACTACCGTAGAAAACAGTCTGGATTCGATTGGTGTACATACTGATGGCGTTTCAACCTCACCTCTGGCGGATGTTTCCATTACTAAAGCACTGCCGCCGGAAGCGCAGCAGATGATGCAGTTAAGCATTGAGAACGGTTATAAACGCTTCATCACGCTGGTTGCGGATTCGCGTAACTCGACGCCAGAGCAGATCGATAAAATCGCTCAGGGCCACGTCTGGACTGGTCAGGATGCGAAAGCTAACGGTCTGGTCGATAGTCTCGGTGATTTCGATGATGCAGTTGCCAAAGCGGCAGAACTGGCCAAAATGAAACAGTGGCATCTGGAATATTACGTCGATGAACCAACCTTCTTCGACAAAGTGATGGACAACATGTCAGGTTCTGTACGGGCGATGTTGCCAGATACGCTCCAGGCTATGTTGCCTGCACCGCTGGCCTCGGTGGCTTCAACCGTTAAAAGCGAAAGCGACAAGCTGGCGGCCTTTAACGATCCGCAAAACCGTTACGCGTTTTGCCTGACCTGCGCCAACGTGCGGTAATCCCTGCAAATATGTGGCCGATATGCTGTCGGCCACACTCCTGAACCGGACTGTCTTTCACTTCCTCTCTCCACTACATTGCCTTGCTCATTCTGCATCTGATAAGGAGTCATCAGTGAATAAGGCACCCTCTTTAATTGCCGCTATTGTCCTCGGACTGGGGATCAGCGCCTGTGGTTATTTCGTTGGCGATGGAGTTAAGCATTTAAAAACTAACAACCGTTATGTGAACGTGCGGGGGCTTTCGGAAAAAGAAGTTCGCGCAGATACGGCTGAATTAACCATTGCGATTAACTTTAAGGGCAATGTTCCCGGCGAGCTTTTCCCAAAACTGGAAGACGCGCAGAAAAAAATTGTTGCCGAACTCAACGCTCAGGGGATTAGCAGCACAGAGATAAACCTGGGCCAATGGACAAGCAAGCGAACGGACTCCTTTTATCTCAAAGATGATCCAACGATGCCTCGCTATAATGCCGACGGGTCAGTGACGATAAAAACCCATAACGTTGCTGCCGTCGAAAAAGTCGTCGCTAAACTAAACGAACTGCAAGTCGCCACGGATGGTGCTATCGCTGATAGCAAAATCGCCTATCGTTTTAATGGCATTGGCGCACTTCGCGCTGAGATGATTGCCGCCGCGACAAAAGACGCACGCAACGCAGCATTACAGTTTGCGACGGATTCAGGTAGTCAGGTGGGGTCAATCAGCGATGCTTCGCAAGGGGTGTTCCAGATCTTCGCCAGTGGCAGTGATGAAGATGATCCTACGGCGATTAATAAAACGGTGCGCGTGGTAACGACCGTAACCTATGCGTTGCAGGATTAATCACTTTTCTCCGGCGGGACGCTACACCCTCTGTTCCGCCAGACTTTTCTCATATCCACAGAGTATCCAGGTGCGCTCCCTGCCCCTCACGTATATACTTTTGCTCTTTCGATATCATTCATATCAATATCATGCAAAAGAAATCAATTTACGTTGCCTACACGGGCGGAACCATCGGGATGCAGCGTTCCGAGCAGGGTTATATTCCAGTGTCAGGTCATCTGCAACGCCAGTTGGCGTTGATGCCGGAATTCCATCGCCCGGAGATGCCAGATTTCACTATTCATGAATATACGCCGCTAATGGATTCTTCCGATATGACGCCGGAAGACTGGCAGCATATCGCTGAAGACATTAAAGCGCACTATAACGAGTACGATGGTTTTGTCATTCTGCACGGCACCGATACCATGGCATATACCGCCTCTGCACTGTCGTTCATGCTGGAGAATCTTGGTAAACCGGTCATTGTGACAGGGTCACAAATCCCGTTAGCCGAGCTACGCTCTGACGGACAAATCAATCTGCTGAATGCGTTGTACGTTGCTGCTAACTACCCGATCAACGAAGTAACGCTGTTTTTTAATAACCGCCTGTATCGCGGAAACCGAACCACTAAAGCCCATGCCGATGGTTTTGATGCCTTTGCTTCCCCCAATCTTCCACCGTTACTGGAGGCAGGTATCCATATTCGTCGTTTGAATACACCACCCGCCCCGCACGGTGATGGAGAACTGATCGTTCATCCAATTACGCCACAACCGATCGGCGTGGTGACAATTTATCCGGGGATCTCTGCCGATGTTGTGCGTAATTTCCTGCGCCAACCGGTTAGGGCGTTGATTCTTCGCTCTTACGGCGTGGGTAATGCGCCGCAAAACAAAGCTTTCCTGCAAGAATTACAGGAGGCCAGCGATCGCGGTATCGTGGTGGTTAATCTGACGCAATGTATGTCCGGTAAAGTGAATATGGGGGGATATGCCACCGGTAACGCCCTCGCCCACGCCGGCGTTATTGGCGGCGCGGATATGACTGTGGAAGCCACTCTCACCAAGCTGCACTATCTACTTAGCCAGGGACTGGATACTGAAACCATTCGCAAGGCTATGAGCCAAAACCTACGCGGCGAGCTGACGCCGGATGATTAAGCAACTGTCTTGTTCGGGTTTCAGATGAGTGGCTCAGTGTATGCGCCAAACGCTTAATCACGGGCTATAAACCCCAGGAGACAACAGGCTGCATACACTGAGCCAAATCTAATCGCTGTTATATTAACCAATTTTCAAGATACAAGGAGATTGCAATGCCCCATCGCGCCCTGTTACTGGTCGATTTACAAAATGATTTCTGTGCCGGTGGCGCGCTCGCCGTGCCAGAAGGTGACAGCACTGTGGATGTCGCTAACCGCTTGATTGACTGGTGTCAGTTGCGCGGTGAACCAGTTATCGCCAGTCAGGACTGGCATCCGGCTAATCACGGCAGTTTTGCCAGCCAGCATCAGGTGGAGCCATACAGCCAGGGGACGCTCGACGGTTTGCCGCAAACATTCTGGCCTGAACACTGCGTGCAGAGCAGTGAAGGCGCGCAATTACATCCGTTACTCAATCAAAATGCGATCGCAGCAGTGTTCCATAAAGGCGAAAACCCTTTAGTTGACAGTTACAGTGCTTTTTTTGATAACGGACGTCGGCAGAAAACCGCGCTCGATGGCTGGTTACGCGACCATGAAATCAATGAATTGATCGTTATGGGGCTGGCTACTGACTATTGTGTGAAGTTTACCGTGCTGGACGCGTTGCAGTTAGGTTATAGCGTGAGCGTGATTACCGATGGCTGTCGTGGCGTAAATATTCAGCCGCAGGACAGTGCACACGCATTTATGGAGATGTCAGCGGCTGGAGCAACACTGTACACGCTGGCGGACTGGGAAGAGACGCAGGGATAATTTTGCTGGCCTACGATTCAGTACTGACGTTGTAGGCCAGATAAGACACATCAACGGCGCATCTGGCGTGCTCGTAGTTAAATCAAACAATCAACTCGTAACAGTAAAGATTATCCCTCTCTTCATAAACGTCTGATAAAGGGAACAAATCTCTTACTTAAACATGGCTATCGGCTTTGCCGAGATACCAAAATCTTCTTTCAACTGTTGTTTGCTCTTCATGACCATCTGACCGTTAGTGTCGATTGTCATATGCTGCGCATCGGTATTGTTTCGGGCCTGCCATAACATCACCAGTTGCAGGCAGTTCTCTTTTTGTTCTTCAGTCAGCGCAACACCATCTGGCCATTTTCCCAGTTCAACGGCGGTCGATAAACGCTGGTAAACCTCAGGCGTCATGCTGTTGATTATTTCATCAAGATCCATAATTTTCCCGCTCCTGTGGAATAAGTTGCTGAATCGTTTTTTCAACCGTTGATTTCTTCGCCACTTTCGTCATCAGTAAAGCGCAATGATGCCGAGTTAACACAATAACGTTCGCCTGTGGGTTGCGGGCCGTCGGGAAAGACGTGCCCCAGATGGGCATCACAGTTTCCGCAACGAATTTCTATCCGCTGCATACCATGTGACAAGTCTTTGATATAACGGATCGAATCTTCACTCACCGGCTCATAAAAACTGGGCCAGCCACAGCCTGAATCATACTTGGTTTGGGAGTGAAACAGAGGTGCATCGCAAATCAAACAGTGGTAAACACCGCCACGCTTGTTATGCAGTAAACGTCCAGTGAATGGCGGCTCCGTCCCGTGATTCTGAGTCACGTAAAACTGCATCTCGGACAAATTTTTTTTCAGTTCTTCTGCCGAAGGTTTGTTAGCCATTTGCTCACATCTCACTTTAATCACGCTCACATTACGTGACTTATTCTAACAAAACATTAACACCTACTGGCAAAATTTTGTCCTAAACTTGATCTCGACGAAATAGCTGCACCTAAATCGTGATGAAAATCACATTTTTATCATAATTGCCCTTTAAAATTCTGGGCGCCGCCCTCATGTGGTTTCAAGCCCAAAGGAAGAGTGAGGCGAGTCAGTCGTGTAATGCCAAGGCACAGGATTGATTTGTCGCAATGATTGACACGATTCCGCTTGACGCTGCGTAAGGTTTTTGTAATTTTACAGGCAACCTTTTATTCACTAACAAATAGCTGGTGGAATATATGACTATCAAAGTAGGTATCAACGGTTTTGGCCGTATCGGTCGCATTGTTTTCCGTGCTGCTCAGAAACGTTCTGACATTGAGATCGTTGCAATCAACGACCTGTTAGACGCTGATTACATGGCATACATGCTGAAATATGACTCCACTCACGGTCGTTTCGACGGCACCGTTGAAGTGAAAGACGGTCATCTGATCGTAAACGGTAAAAAAATCCGTGTTACCGCTGAACGTGATCCGGCTAACCTGAAATGGGACGAAGTTGGTGTTGACGTTGTCGCTGAAGCAACTGGTCTGTTCCTGACTGACGAAACTGCTCGTAAACACATCACCGCTGGTGCGAAAAAAGTGGTTATGACTGGTCCGTCTAAAGACAACACTCCGATGTTCGTTAAAGGCGCTAACTTCGACAAATATGCTGGCCAGGACATCGTTTCTAACGCTTCCTGCACCACCAACTGCCTGGCTCCGCTGGCTAAAGTTATCAACGATAACTTCGGCATCATCGAAGGTCTGATGACCACCGTTCACGCTACTACCGCTACTCAGAAAACCGTTGACGGCCCGTCTCACAAAGACTGGCGCGGCGGCCGTGGCGCTTCCCAGAACATCATCCCGTCCTCTACCGGTGCTGCTAAAGCTGTAGGTAAAGTACTGCCAGAACTGAATGGCAAACTGACTGGTATGGCGTT
Source organism: Escherichia sp. MOD1-EC6098 (assembly GCF_002965865.1). NCBI lineage: Bacteria > Pseudomonadati > Pseudomonadota > Gammaproteobacteria > Enterobacterales > Enterobacteriaceae > Escherichia > Escherichia sp. MOD1-EC6098. The sequence goes on along the minus strand of NZ_PTSN01000021.1, from coordinate 53,481 downwards.
CCGTGTTCCGACTCCGAACGTATCCGTAGTTGACCTGACCGTTCGTCTGGAAAAAGCTGCAACTTACGAGCAGATCAAAGCTGCCGTTAAAGCTGCTGCTGAAGGCGAAATGAAAGGCGTTCTGGGCTACACCGAAGATGACGTAGTATCTACCGATTTCAACGGCGAAGTTTGCACTTCCGTGTTCGATGCTAAAGCGGGTATCGCTCTGAACGACAACTTCGTGAAACTGGTATCCTGGTACGACAACGAAACCGGTTACTCCAACAAAGTTCTGGATCTGATCGCTCACATCTCCAAATAAGTTGAGATGACTCTGTGATCTAAAAAGAGCGACTTCGGTCGCTCTTTTTTTTACCTGATGAAATGAAGTTAAAGGACTGCGTCATGATTAAGAAAATTTTTGCCCTTCCGGTCATCGAACAAATTTCCCCTGTCCTCTCCCGTCGTAAACTGGATGAACTGGACCTTATTGTGGTCGATCATCCCCAGGTAAAAGCCTCTTTTGCATTACAGGGCGCACACCTTCTCTCCTGGAAACCTACAGGTGAAGAAGACGTTCTGTGGTTGAGTAATAACACGCCGTTTAAAAATGGCGTCGCCATTCGCGGCGGCGTGCCGGTTTGTTGGCCGTGGTTTGGTCCGGCAGCACAGCAAGGTCTGCCTGCTCACGGTTTTGCCCGCATTCTGCCGTGGACGCTGAAATCGCACAGTGAAGATGCCGATGGCGTAGCGCTGACTTTTGAACTGACACAAAGCGACGAGACGAAAAAATACTGGCCGCACGACTTTACGCTGTTAGCGCATTTCCGCGTGGGTAAGACTTGTGAAATTGATCTTGAAGCGCACGGCGAATTTGAAACCACCTCTGCCCTGCATACCTACTTTAACGTGGGTGATATTGCTAAGGTGAGCGTCAGTGGCCTGGGCGATCGCTTCATTGATAAAGTCAATGACGCGAAAGAAGGCACTTTGACCGGGGGGATTCAGACATTCCCGGATCGTACCGATCGCGTGTATCTGAATCCGCAAGATTGTAGTGTGATTAATGACGAAGCGTTGAACCGCATTATTACCGTTGGTCACCAGCATCATCTGAACGTTGTTGGCTGGAATCCAGGTCCGGCGCTTTCAGTCAGCATGGGCGATATGCCAGATGACGGCTACAAAACCTTTGTCTGCGTAGAAACCGCTTACGCCTCTGAAGCACAAAAAACGTCCAAAGATATGCCCTCTCGTCTGGCACAATCCATCCGCGTTGCCAAACGCTAATCTGCGCTAGTTTTGTGTGCCGGATGCGATGTATCCGGCACTGCTCAGCATCACACCATATCCAGCGCAGTTTTTACTTTTGGTGCCGGATACGCTTTGTCCAGCATCGCTAATTCTTCTGGCGAAAGCACAATCTCCAGCACAGCCGCATTTTGTTGAACATGCGCGATAGTTGCCGCTTTTGGAATCGCCATCACGCCTTGATGGCTGATTACCCACGCCAGCAGAACTTGCGCCGCGCTGACATTGTGGGCATGTGCGATTTCGTTGACGACCGCGTTTTTTAGCAGTCCATTGCGCAACCGCCCAGCCTGGGCTAACGGGCTGTAAGCCATCACCGGCATCTGCTGTTGCTGGCACCAGGGGAGTAAATCGAACTCAATACCCCGTGAGCCAAGATGATAAAGCACCTGATTAGTCGCACACTGATTTCCCCCCGGCACCTGCCAGAGCTCCTGCATATCGGCATAATCAAGATTAGAAACGCCCCAGCGGCGGATTTTGCCCTGGGCGATCAATTTTTCCATCGCGGCAACAGTTTCTTCAAAAGCGAAACTGCCAGACCAGTGTAATAAATAAAGATCGAGATAATCGGTATTAAGACGGCGTAAGCTGGCTTCGCAGGCATTAATCGCTTTTTGTCCGCCAGCATTCCACGGATAGACCTTAGAGACGAGAAAGGCCTTATCACGCAGGCCAGTTAATGCTTCACCAACTACCTTTTCAGCACCACCGTCCGCATACATTTCGGCGGTATCAATGAGGGTTAAACCGAGTTCAATGCCCGCGCGCAGTGCAGCGACTTCTGTTTTGCGCTGACTGACATCTTCGCCCATAAACCATGTTCCCTGCCCTATGGCTGGCACTGAGTCCCCATCACTAAACTGAATCATTTTTTGTTGCATTGTTTCCTCCCAGGTTACGCACCACCGTAATGCAAAACAGGGCGTGACGCCCTGTTTTTATGCACAAAATGCCCTGGAAAGATGCACTATCAGAATTTGTAGGTGATCCCGGTCGAAATCAGACCTGTCCAGGACTTATCAACCATCGGGCTATCGGTAACTTCATCGGACAGACGGGTGTAGCGCGCAGTACCGTAAATGCTCCAGTCGCCCATGAAGTTGTAGTTGGCGCTCAGTTCCAGATACGGACTCCAGCTATCATTCGGGTTATAGCCACGCAGACCGCTGCGCGCAGACTCTTTACGCGATACGCCATAATAGTATTCGTTATGGTTTTCGCTGTTCCACTGCACACCGATACCCGGGGTCAGAGTCAGACCACCGTTAGTGTAACGGTACAACCAGGCCGTATCCCAGACGATACCGTTGCTGTTATCCAGTGTGTCGGCTGCCAGAGAGGTACGCAGATAACCGTACTGGGTAAAGTGAGCGTAGGATAGACCGGCCATCATAGTGCTCTTACGATCATCCAGGTGGCGCATCTGGTGGTTGCCACTGTCTTTAGCTTTGAAGTAGAGCGGCGACCAGTAAGCGGTAATCGAAAGTTTATCCGTTGCATCGTTCCACAGGTAGTAACCACCACCTAAGCCACGGAACCAGAAGTTATCGCCTTCATAGTTGATTACCGGTACTGGGTAAACATCGGTATCGTAATCTTTATAAGGGTGTTCAACGACACCTACGCCTGCGCCCAGGGAAAATTTACCTTCAGCGTGTGCTACGCCTGCAGACGTTGCGATAAGCACTCCAAGTGCCAGAAGTTTGAGTTTGGTCACAATTAATCATTCCTTAAACAAATGTTTAGCGGGCGACAAAGTTTACCCGTCAATACATCGAAACCCAACCTTTTTACATTTTCATTTCTAAAGGTAACTGTTTAATTTTCCTGACGCTGGTGACATCAGGCTTACACCTGAATGAATTTTGCATTACCGACGGCAATATTCTTTACATTAGTTATGCAATTTTTATGGGTGAGTTGTTGATATGCCATTGAAATCCAGAAAGCCGTGCAGGCAAGTTTTCCATTTGCCATCTACGCTTAATTTTGAAGGTGTATCACCGGGCACGTTCTTCTCGCAGTCGGTAAGATGGCATGAGAGTTGCTGTGTTTTAGCAAGAGACGTCGTTCAGTTTACCTCTTCCGGGAGCCTCTACTATTCATATGAACGGCTCTTAACCTGTGCTAAAAAACGAAAGGACGGCATACCATGAATATATTCGATCACTATCGCCAGCGATATGAAGCTGCCAAGGACGAAGAGTTCACACTGCAGGAGTTTCTTACCACTTGTCGGCAAGATCGCAGTGCTTATGCCAACGCGGCTGAGCGGCTACTGATGGCTATTGGTGAGCCTGTCATGGTCGATACAGCCCAGGAACCCAGACTTTCTCGACTCTTCTCGAACCGGGTCATCGCACGTTATCCGGCGTTTGAAGAGTTTTACGGCATGGAAGACGCGATTGAACAGATTGTCTCTTATCTGAAACACGCGGCTCAGGGGCTGGAAGAGAAGAAACAAATTCTGTATCTGCTGGGGCCTGTGGGTGGGGGGAAATCGTCGCTTGCGGAGCGACTGAAATCATTAATGCAACTCGTGCCTATTTATGTATTGAGCGCCAATGGTGAGCGCAGCCCGGTCAACGATCATCCGTTCTGTCTGTTCAATCCACAGGAAGATGCGCAGATCCTCGAAAAAGAGTACGGCATTCCGCGCCGCTACCTCGGCACTATCATGTCGCCGTGGGCCGCGAAGCGCCTGCATGAATTTGGTGGCGATATCACTAAATTTCGGGTTGTGAAGGTCTGGCCGTCGATTCTACAACAAATTGCCATCGCTAAAACGGAGCCCGGCGATGAGAACAACCAGGATATCTCAGCGCTGGTAGGGAAAGTCGATATTCGTAAGCTCGAACACTACGCGCAGAACGATCCAGACGCCTATGGTTATTCCGGTGCGCTGTGTCGCGCCAACCAGGGGATCATGGAATTTGTCGAGATGTTTAAAGCACCGATTAAAGTGCTGCATCCTCTGTTGACCGCCACCCAGGAAGGCAACTACAACGGGACGGAAGGTATCTCCGCCCTGCCGTTCAACGGGATTATTCTCGCCCACTCGAACGAATCCGAATGGGTCACTTTCCGTAACAATAAAAACAACGAGGCCTTCCTCGACCGTGTCTATATCGTGAAGGTGCCGTACTGCTTGCGCATTTCCGAAGAGATTAAAATCTACGAGAAATTACTTAATCATAGTGAACTGACTCACGCACCATGCGCACCTGGCACGCTGGAAACTCTGTCACGTTTTTCCATTCTTTCGCGTCTGAAAGAGCCAGAAAACTCCAGCATTTATTCAAAGATGCGCGTTTATGATGGCGAAAGTCTGAAAGATACCGATCCGAAAGCCAAATCGTATCAGGAGTATCGGGATTACGCGGGCGTCGATGAAGGGATGAACGGTCTGTCCACACGTTTTGCATTTAAGATCCTCTCTCGCGTGTTCAACTTCGATCACGTGGAAGTGGCAGCTAACCCGGTCCATCTGTTCTACGTTCTTGAACAGCAGATTGAGCGCGAGCAGTTCCCGCAAGAGCAGGCAGAACGCTATCTGGAGTTCCTGAAAGGTTATCTGATCCCAAAATATGCCGAGTTTATCGGCAAAGAGATCCAGACGGCTTATCTGGAGTCTTATTCCGAATATGGACAGAACATTTTCGATCGTTATGTCACCTATGCGGATTTCTGGATCCAGGATCAGGAGTATCGCGACCCGGATACCGGTCAGTTGTTTGATCGCGAGTCGCTGAACGCCGAGCTGGAGAAAATCGAAAAACCAGCGGGGATCAGCAATCCGAAAGATTTCCGTAACGAGATTGTCAACTTCGTGCTGCGCGCCAGAGCAAATAACAGCGGGCGCAATCCGAACTGGACCAGTTATGAAAAACTGCGCACGGTTATTGAGAAAAAAATGTTTTCCAATACCGAAGAATTACTGCCAGTCATTTCGTTTAACGCTAAAACCTCAACCGACGAGCAGAAGAAACACGACGATTTTGTCGACCGTATGATGGAGAAAGGCTACACCCGTAAACAGGTGCGTTTACTGTGCGAATGGTATTTGCGCGTACGTAAATCCTCTTAACAACCATGGCCCGGAGCACATGCTCATGGGCCTACAACGACAGCGAACCGTAGGCCGGATAAGCGAAGCGTGTCCGGCAATACAGGTGCAGCATACAGTTGGCAAATGCAGTACGGGGGGCATATGACCTGGTTTATTGACCGGCGTCTGAACGGCAAAAACAAAAGCATGGTGAATCGCCAGCGTTTTTTACGCCGTTATAAAGCGCAAATTAAACAGTCGATCTCCGAGGCCATTAATAAGCGTTCGGTGACTGACGTCGACAGCGGCGAGTCCGTCTCCATTCCAACGGAAGATATTAGCGAACCGATGTTTCATCAGGGGCGTGGCGGCCTGCGCCATCGCGTTCACCCGGGTAACGACCATTTCATCCAGAACGATCGCATTGAACGTCCCCAGGGCGGCAGCGGCGGTTCCGGTAGTGGTCAGGGCCAGGCTAGTCAGGACGGTGAAGGTCAGGATGAATTTGTCTTCCAGATTTCGAAAGACGAATATCTCGACCTGCTGTTTGAAGATTTAGCCTTACCGAATTTAAAACAGAACCAGCAACGCCAATTGACCGAGTTTAAAACGCATCGGGCGGGTTATACCGCTAACGGCGTTCCGGCCAATATCAGCGTGGTGCGTTCATTGCAAAACTCACTGGCGAGACGTACCGCGATGACCGCAGGTAAACGGCGGGAACTTCATGCTCTGGAAGAAGATTTGGCAATCATCAGCAACAGTGAACCTGCGCAATTGCTGGAAGAGGAACGGCTACGCAAAGAGATTGCCGAATTACGCGCCAAAATTGAACGCGTTCCGTTCATCGACACCTTCGATTTACGTTATAAGAACTACGAAAAACGACCCGATCCCTCCAGTCAGGCGGTAATGTTTTGTCTGATGGACGTTTCTGGTTCAATGGATCAATCCACCAAAGATATGGCCAAACGTTTTTATATTTTGCTGTATCTGTTCCTGAGCAGAACTTACAAGAACGTGGAGGTCGTTTACATCCGCCACCATACCCAGGCGAAAGAAGTCGATGAACATGAGTTTTTCTACTCGCAGGAAACGGGTGGCACCATTGTTTCCAGCGCTCTGAAACTGATGGATGAGGTGGTGAAAGAGCGTTATAACCCGGCACAATGGAATATTTATGCCGCGCAGGCGTCGGACGGTGATAACTGGGCCGATGACTCTCCGCTTTGCCATGAAATTCTGGCGAAAAAATTGTTGCCCGTTGTTCGTTATTACAGCTATATCGAAATTACCCGTCGCGCTCATCAGACATTGTGGCGGGAATATGAGCATCTGCAATCTACATTCGAAAACTTTGCGATGCAGCATATCCGCGATCAGGATGATATTTATCCGGTGTTCCGCGAACTATTTCATAAACAAAATGCAACTACTAAAGACTAAAACCATCAGCCAGGTCATTATTCCCTGGCTGATTTTTAGTTAATTGTAAATACAGTTATTTATTATCTACATTAGCTTACAAACAACTTAAATATAACAGCGTAACCTTTACAGAACTTAGTTTCATGAAACAATCATTCGGAAAAATGATTCTGTTAGCACGCTTTTCTCAATGCTATACTTTAATTCTTTTTTACTGATAATGATAATTGATCCCGGTCAAAACTCCATTTCTCTGCAATCAATAAAATCGACTACTCAGATTGCTCTCCTTTTTTATGGTTCCCATGGGTACACAAAAATTAAAAGCACACAGCTTTTTTTATTTTCAGCTTACTATTGACATTAATTTTATTTTGCATTACCACCTTATATAATGAAAACGCCAATATAAAGCTCATCCCTCAGATGAACTACCTGATGGTCGTTGTGGCTTTATTTTTCCTTAACGCCGTCATTTTCCTTTTCATGTTAATGAAGTATTTTACTAATCGAGATATTTTCCCAACCCTAATTTTAAGTCTTGCTTTTTTAAGTGGCCTTGTCTATTTAACTGAAACGATCGTTATTATTCACAAGCCTATCAGCGATAGTACGCTGATCCAGACGAAATCGAATGACGTTTCCATTTTCTATCTTTTTCGCCAACTAAGTTTTATTAGCTTAGCATCGCTGGCTCTTTTCTGTTATGACCGAAACAGCATTCTGACAAACAACAAGAAAAAAACCTGCATCCTGTTGCTGGCACTAATACCTTTTATGTTGTTTCCATTACTGGCGCACAACCTGAGCAGTTATAATCCTGACTATGCCTTATATGTCGTAGATTACTGCCCGAATAATAATACTGCGAGTTGGGGTATTAACTACACCAAGATTCTGGTTTGTCTGTGGGCATGTTTACTATTTTTTATTATCACACGGACAGGTTTAGCGAGCGAACTTTGGCCGTCAATCGCGTTATTATGTCTGGCCTCACTCTGTTGTAACTTGTTGCTACTGACTCTGGATGAATATAATTACACCATCTGGTATATCAGCCGCGGTATTGAGGTTTCCAGTAAACTGTTTGTGGTTTCTTTCCTGATTTATAACATTTTTCAGGAACTACAACTTGCCAGTAAACTGGCGGTTTATGATGTACTGACCAATATTTATAACCGCCGTCACTTTTTCAACAGTGTAGAGTCATTACTCTCTCGCCCTGTTGTGAAGGATTTTTGTATCATGCTGGTAGATATTAACCAGTTCAAACGCATAAATGCTCAGTGGGGTCATCATGTGGGCGATAAAGTTCTGGTTTCAATTGTCGATATTATCCAGCAAAGTATCCGCCCCGATGACATCTTCGCGCGTCTGGAAGGTGAAGAGTTCGGTTTACTATTTACCGAATTGAATGCTGCCCAGGCAAAAATTATCGCCGATCGGGTGCGTAAAAATGTCGAACTACTGACCGGTTTTAGTAATAGATATAATGTCCCTGAACAAATGACCATCAGCATTGGCTGTGTTTTTTCCACTGGCGACACGCGTAATATCTCGCTTGTCATGACGGAAGCTGATAAAGCGTTACGAGAAGCGAAAAATGATGGTGGCAACAAAGTGATTATTCATTATATTTGAGTGCAAAATTATTCACAGCCATGCGTTTTGCGTGGCTTTGGCATACAATTTATTATCAATACCCCTAAATTTCCCCTCCCCAGCGGCGCAGAGATGAGTATAATTAGCGCCCCTGTACCAGGCCGCAATCGAACTTTATCTGGTTTTCTCGTTTCACTAACCGAAGGAGTGCCATTTATCATGAAATTGCACCATAGAATGCTCCGGCATTTTATCGCCGCAAGTGTCATTGTGCTGACATCTTCCTTCCTTATTTTTGAACTTGTCGCCAGCGACAGGGCAATGAGTGCTTATTTGCGCTATATCGTCCAGAAAGCAGATTCCTCCTTTCTCTACGACAAGTATCAAAATCAGAGTATCGCCGCACATGTGATGCGCGCGCTTGCTGCGAAACAGTCTGAGGTGTCGCCAGAACAGCGACGTGCCATCTGTGAAGCTTTTGAATCTGCCAACAATACCCATGGCTTAAACCTGACAGCCCATACTTACGCGGGTTTACACGGAACATTGCAGACTGCATCCACTGACTGCGACACGATTGTGGAAGCTGCGGCGCTCTTACCGGCATTTGATCAGGCAGTTGAAGGCAACCGCCATCAGGATGATTATGGTTCCGGTCTTGGCATGGCCGAAGAGAAATTTCACTATTATCTCGATCTCAATGACCGCTATGTCTATTTTTATGAGCCAGTCAATGTTGAATACTTCGCGATGAATAACTGGTCCTTCCTGCAATCAGGAAGCATTGGCATTGATCGTAAAGATATTGAAAAAGTGTTTACCGGACGTACTGTGTTATCGAGCATTTACCAGGATCAGCGTACTAAACAGAACGTGATGAGTTTGCTGACACCGGTTTATGTTGCAAGGCAGTTAAAAGGTATTGTACTGCTGGATATTAATAAGAATAATCTACGAAATATCTTTTACACTCATGATCGCCCTCTCCTCTGGCGTTTTCTTAATGTCACGCTAACCGATACAGATTCGGGACGGGACATTATTATCAACCAGAGCGAAGATAACCTGTTTCAGTATGTCAGTTACGTCCACGACTTACCTGGCGGTATTCGCGTTTCGTTATCCATTGATATTCTTTACTTTATCACGTCTTCGTGGAAAAGCGTTCTGTTCTGGATTTTGACAGCGTTAATTTTGCTGAATATGGTCCGGATGCACTTCCGCTTGTACCAGAACGTGACGCGCGAAAATATCAGTGATGCGATGACCGGACTGTATAATCGCAAAATATTAACGCCTGAACTGGAGCAGCGTTTGCAGAAACTGGTGCAATCCGGTTCTTCTGTCATGTTTATTGCAATTGACATGGACAAGTTAAAGCAAATTAATGACACCCTTGGTCATCAGGAGGGCGATTTAGCGATTACATTATTAGCCCAGGCGATTAAGCAGTCGATTCGTAAAAGCGATTATGCCATCCGTCTCGGTGGCGATGAATTTTGCATCATTCTGGTCGATTCTACGCCGCAAATTGCCGCGCAACTGCCTGAACGTATCGAAAAACGCCTGCAACATATCGCGCCGAAGAAAGAGATCGGCTTCTCTTCCGGTATTTATGCGATGAAAGAAAACGATACGTTACATGATGCGTATAAAGCTTCTGATGAACGTTTATATGTCAATAAGCAGAACAAAAACAGCCGTTCATGATAATCTTCTGTGGTTATTTGGTTATAATTCCAGGAGCGTGAAATGACTGAAATGACTAAAGGAAGCGTGACGCATCAGCGGTTAATCGCTTTATTATCACAAGAAGGTGCTAACTACCGCATCGTTACCCACGAAGCGGTAGGTAAATGCGAAGCGGTGTCAGAAATTCGTGGCACCGCTTTGGGTCAGGGAGCTAAAGCACTGGTGTGTAAAGTCAAAGGTAATGGCGTAAATCAGCATGTTCTGGCGATCCTCGCAGCCGATCAACAGGCTGATCTTAGTAAACTCGCCAGTCACATCGGTGGGCTACGCGCTTCGCTGGCCAGCCCGGCGGAAGTCGATGAACTGACAGGCTGTGTCTTTGGCGCTATCCCCCCCTTCAGCTTCCACCCAAAACTCAAACTGGTTGCCGACCCACTACTCTTTGAGCGATTCGATGAGATTGCCTTCAACGCAGGCATGCTGGATAAATCTGTAATTCTGAACACCGCAGATTACTTGCGCATTGCGCAACCAGAACTGGTCAAATTCCGCCGTACTGCGTAACTAGCTGGTCCGTTCAATAAGCAGAACGGACAGTACTAACACAACTGCAATGGCAAAAAACGATGACGTGATAATCAGTGTCTCAACGAGCATTTGATCGTTCATGGTTTTCCCCCAGAAGATACCTGTTTTCACGTTATTGTTAGCGTGTACAAGTGGCAATTTGATGACAATTTGCCTGATTTTTATGCATAACACGTAATTTTTTTCTGCTTCCTTTCAGCAGCAGGCGTAAAGTAGGCGGGTTATTATTTTTTGGCAAGGAAACCACGATGTTTGATGTCACTTTGTTGATCCTGCTCGGCTTAGCTGCGCTGGGCTTTATCAGCCACAACACCACTGTCGCCGTTTCAATTCTGGTGTTGATCATTGTCCGCGTCACACCGTTAAGCACCTTTTTTCCGTGGATCGAAAAACAGGGACTGAGTATCGGGATAATCATTCTGACCATTGGCGTAATGGCCCCTATTGCCAGCGGAACACTGCCCCCCTCGACACTGATTCACTCGTTTCTGAACTGGAAATCGCTGGTAGCGATTGCCGTGGGAGTGATTGTCTCCTGGCTTGGCGGACGCGGCGTGACGTTAATGGGCAGCCAGCCGCAACTGGTCGCCGGGCTGCTGGTAGGCACAATTTTAGGTGTGGCACTGTTTCGCGGTGTACCGGTCGGCCCGCTTATTGCCGCGGGACTGGTCTCTCTGATCATCGGGAAACAGTAGACTGTTTTCGAACTCAGAACTGGCACAACAAAAAACCAACAGCCACAAAGTGCTATAGTGACGTGGTAAATCATGCGTGAAAGGGAGAACAAACACGATGAATATTCAGTGTAAACGCGTTTATGATCCGGCTGAACAGAGCGATGGTTATCGCGTACTGGTCGACCGCCTCTGGCCGCGTGGTATCAAAAAAACTGATTTAGCACTTGATGAGTGGGATAAAGAGATCACACCATCAACAGAGTTGCGCAAAGCCTTTCACGGAGAAGTGGTCGATTTTAAAACCTTTCGCGAACAATATCTTGCTGAACTGGCGCAACACGAGTCGGAAGGGAAACGGCTGGCGGAAATCGCTCAAAAACAGCCGCTGACCCTGCTCTACTCGGCAAAAAATACCACGCAAAACCATGCACTGGTACTGGCCGACTGGCTACGCAGCTTGTGATTTTAGCATGGCATCCGGCTGTTATTTTTCACCAGCCGGATGATCCCGCCGCCATAACGCCCATTCATCAATCGTTTCACCACCCGGCAATTTGCAATTGTTACTGACCCCTTGCGGTGTCTGCACCGGAATGAGCGTACCGCCTTTCTGCTGACAGTAGACCGAAGCCGGATTCGCCATGCCAACCTGCGGCGGTTTTGGCGCATCCGGCTGAGAAGTAGTTGAACACCCTGCCAGAATTAGCAGGCAAGGCAGAGCAAAACTGAGAATTTTCATATATTGATCCCGCACATTTATCTACGCCTTAGAATATCGCGGTATCGTTTTGTTTTGCAGCACTATTTCTTTTACATTCACTTAAAATATATTACGGCTAGTTTCATCTTCGTTGATGATGTTTTATCATGCCTGTAAAGATTAAATAATCAGCATTTTACCCGCAGCATCCTGGAGTTCTTTCGTGTCAGATCAGATCATTGCCCGCGTCTCGCAGTCACTCGCCTCAGAACATTCTCTCGAAAGTCTGGTTCGGCAGCTTCTGGAGATGCTGGAAATGGTCACCGACATGGAGTCGACTTATCTGACAAAAGTGGATATTGACGCGCGCCTGCAACATATTCTGTTCGCCCGTAATAGCCAGAAAATGCACATTCCGGAGAATTTTACTGTCTCGTGGGATTACTCGTTGTGCAAACGCGCCATTGATGAAAACTGTTTTTTCAGCGATGAAGTTCCCGATCGTTGGGGTGACTGCATCGCAGCCCGCAATCTCGGCATCACGACATTCCTGAGCAAGCCGGTTCACTTACCGGATGGTTCATTCTATGGCACGCTTTGCGCCGCCAGCAGCGAGAAGCGTCCGTGGAGTGAGCGCGCAGAGCAGGTTTTACAGTTATTCGCCGGGCTGATTGCACAATATATTCAAAAAGAGGCGCTGGTTGAGCAATTACGTGAAGCCAATGCCGCTTTGATTGCGCAGTCGTATACTGACTCTTTAACTGGGCTACCTAATCGGCGGGCGATTTTTGATAACCTGAAGACGCTGTTTTCTCTTGCCCGGCATCTGAAGCGTAAAGCCATGATTGCCTTTATCGACCTGGATAACTTCAAACTAATCAATGACCGTTTTGGCCACAATAGCGGCGATCTGTTTCTTATTCAGGTTGGTGAGCGCCTCAATAAGCTGCATCAAAATGGCGAGATTATTGGTCGTCTCGGCGGCGATGAATTTTTAGTCGTATCTCTGGTTAATGAAAACGCGGATATCCCATCACTGCGTGAGCGTATTCAACAGCAAATACGTGGAGAATATCACTTGGGCGATATTGAGCTGTTTTATCCTGGTGCCAGTCTTGGCATAGTTGAAGTGGATCCTGAAACAACCGACGCAGACAGTGCCCTGCACGCTGCCGATATCGCGATGTATCAGGAGAAAAAACACAAAGAGAAAACACCTTTTATCGCGCATTCTGACAGGCATTCCTGAGGCATATTCACATCCTTTTCTTTGGTGGTAACATGCGAATCGGTATTATCTTTCCCGTCGTAATCTTTATTACGGCAGTCGTATTTTTAGCGTGGTTTTTTATTGGCGGCTATGCGGCCCCAGGGGCATGAAGATGAAAAAAACAACGATTATCATGATGGGCGTGGCGATTATTGTCGTTCTTGGCACCGAGCTGGGATGGTGGTAACACTACGTCGGTAAAAATAGCAAAGGCTGCCTGTCGGCAGCCTTTGTGTTTTTCAGCATTAACTTTTGACTTTTCTGTAGATAAACAACACGACAAGCGCACCAATCACGGCAACAACAAAACTACCAAAGTTAAAGCCATCGACTTTGCCAAAACCAAACAGTGTACTGATCCATCCACCAACTACGGCACCGATAATTCCCAGCAGGATGGTCATAAAGAATCCACCACCATCTTTACCAGGCATGATCCACTTCGCCAGAATACCGGCAATAAGTCCAAAAATAATCCATGACAGAATGCCCATTGTTTCCTCACTTATCTGTTTTGCATTAGCGGGTTAGTCGCTGATAAAAAGCATAGCACAACATAAGAGAAGCAAGAATTGTGATGTGTGTCACAGAGGATTTTTTTGCGATGGCGCTGAATTAGCGCCATCTGACATTAGCAATTATTACCAACCACAAACATCATGTTCGTTTTCCGTGTCATATGAACGCACGGTATTGACGAGATCTTTTATTACTTCAGCCGCCACTTCTGGCACCAGCAAGGTCATCGGCGTCTCTGTTTCGTAATCGACAGAAACACCATTACTGTTATTGGTGACGGTTACGGTATACGTTGCTTTGCCCATGATTCATTTCCCGCTATGAATGACTTTCCGTTGTTTTGCACCTTCCATCAGGACTTCAGGAGCAACGAAGAAGTCAATGTTGAAATAAGTATCGTCAGTCATGGCTTCAATATTGTGCCACTTTTCTGGCGGGAACACCGCGAATTGACCTGCTTCGATGAGGATCACCTGATCAGGTTCTGCGCTGTGTTCATCGGCGTAGCCGAGATATTTGACCGCCCCATGCATAACGGACAGGCGTGGATAAACACCCGGACGCGTTCCTTTATCAAGATGACGTTCGAATATTCCGGCAGGCGCAGTTTGTTTATTCCAGAAAGGTGTTGAGCGCGTATGAATGTAGTTCTGTGGGATTTGCAGCATCCTTTTCCCTCCTTCAGTAAATATGCTGAAAACCATTTATTTCAGCCGTTTCAGAGTACGCCTGATAATTTGCATTTTAAATACCATTTATTGGTTACTTTTTAGCATCATCAAACGGTGAATACAGATGCATTTCAGGAGGGAAGCCCGCAGCATCGCGGGCTGAAAGCATTAAGACTGCAGCGTCGCCAGTCGTGCGGCAAAACCAACAAACATCAGACCAATCAGCGAGTTGCCCACTTTGGCTAGTTTCTTCTTGGTGCGAATGTATTGCGTGACAAATGCACCTGAAATAATCAGGAAGCTCAAATAACAGAAGCTTACCAATTCCAGTGTTGTCGCCAAAATAAAGAATGAAATCCCAGTATGTGGCGCATTGACATCAATAAACTGTACGAAAAACGACACATAGAACAAAATGGCTTTCGGATTAGTCAGACTCAAAATTAATGCGCGCTTGAAGATGGCACCATATTGTGGCTCATCTGATTTAGCCTCGTTATTTTTACCTTTCAGGGTGGCGTAAAGAATTTTACCCCCCAGATAGAGCAAATAAAACGCGCCAAGATAACGTACGATATTGAATAATATCGGTGTGGTCTTAATTAAGGTTGCGACACCAGCCCACGCCAGAAACATCAATACCGCGTCACCGATAAATACACCACAGGCCGCAAGATAACCACCTTTCACTCCACTGCTGACGCTATTTTTAAGCACAAACAGGGTATTCGGCCCTGGCACCAACACGATAAAAATGGCACCAACCAGATAGGTCCAGTAATTCAGAACCCCATATTCTGCGAACACATTAACCTCTTTAATTCTCTTTGGATCATGCGCGATTAAAGGTGAATATGCTAACCAATCCGCAACGGCTTAGAAAGGAGAAAATCAGGTTTTAACCTGACAATAACTGGACAATTGAATTGTTATTCATGCCTGGCCCAGTGAAAAATTCGGATAGTGTTGGGAAAAATACTGGCGTAAAAACTCTACCGTTATCCGCACCTTCGCTGACATCGCCAGCCTTGATACATATACCGCCCAGACATTCGCTGGCTGGTAATATTCCGGTAGCACTTGCGCTAAATGACCACTGGCAATATTTTCACTGACATCCCACCAGGAACGCAGCGCAATCCCCTGGCCATCGAGGCACCACTGATGCACAATTTCCCCATGGTTAGACAACATCGGCCCGGTAACTTTAATCGTATGCTGCCCTTCTTTATTGCGCAATTGCCAGACACCAAACCTGGAAGCGATTGAAGATGTGATTACTCACGGGCCAAAAACACCGGATATGAAAGGCAGCCACCACGCCACAATTTACTGACGCTATTTGCAAAATTATTTTGCGTTAAGGTCAAACCAGTTTATTTGAACCGACTGGTGTTGGATTTGTAGTTTATCCGAAGCCGGATGCAGCGCATAACGCACCTTGTCCGGCTTACGCACGTTTTATTGCGGATATTCCTGCAATAAATTGTGTAATGCTTCCGCCATCAGCGCACCACGCCAGCCGGAAATCAGCTCTGGCAAATTATTCTGTGGTTTTAATTTCCAGTGCCAGTTCAGCAATTGGTTGATTTGCCGACGCGATGCCAGCAATTCGACGCTGATCTTGTGCGTTTCACTCACGTCAGTAATCAGCGACTTAATCGCTTTAAACGCTTTGCGATAACCGGGCATATCCATCAGGTTAAGCATCGGCTGCGGCAAGGCCTCTTCTGGCAATGCCTGCGCTTTCTCTACCAGCGCCAGCAACGTCTTACCGTGGAAGCGGATTTCGCTACCGGATAAGCCCAGGCTATCCAGCTCGCCCAGACTGCCCGGCATATAACGCGCTACCGACCACAAATGCTCTTCACGCACGACAAAGTTCACCGCCAGATCGCGCTCCCGAGCCTTACGCAGCCGCCAGTCGGCTAGCAGTTGCAGACAGGCGAGTTGGCGCGTGCGTAATTGCCAGGCATTGGTGATATCACGCCATGCGTCTTCTGGCGCAACGATCTCCTGACGACGCGTTTGCATCAGGCGGCATTCATCCAGTGCCGCAGGTAGCCAACCAGAGGCTTCCGTTTCAACCATCAGCTTTGCGGCGATCGGTAACAGATACCAGACGTCCGCCGCCGCGTATTCGCATTGACGCTCGGTTAGCGGTCTGGCCAGCCAGTCGGTGCGCGATTCGCTCTTGTCGAGCGTAACGCCGGAATACTCTTCCACCATAGAGGCAAAGCCCCATGACATCGGGCGTCCACAGAATGCGGCGAGGATTTGCGTGTCAATCAGAGGTTGTGGTAACTCACCAAAGACATTGAGGAACACTTCCAGATCTTCACTGCCCGCATGGAGAAATTTGGTGATGGAAGGATCGCGCAGGATCGCTTTCAGCGGTGACCAGTCGGTGATCCCGAGTGGATCGATTAGCGCCAGATGTTCGCCATCAAAAAGTTGAATCAACCCAAGTTGCGGGTAATAGGTGCGCGTACGTACAAATTCAGTATCCAGGGCTATCGCCGGAAAGGCACGGACGGCTTCACACAAAGAAGCCAGCGCATCGTCCGTGGTAATCATTTGGTAATTCAAATTGTATTCTCTTTAGTGGGCGTCAAAAAAAACGCCGGATTAACCGGCGTCTGACGACTGACTTAACGCTCAGGCTTTATTGTCCACTTTGCCGCGCGCTTCGTCACGTAATTCTCGTCGCAAAATTTTTCCGACGTTAGATTTCGGTAACTCATCACGAAACTCCACCAGCTTCGGTACTTTATAGCCTGTGAGCTGACGGCGGCAAAAAGTCACCAGTGATTCTTCCGTGAGTGACGAGTCTTTTTTCACCACGAAGATTTTCACCGCTTCACCGCTGGAACCGGAAGGTACGCCAACAGCCGCCACTTCCTGTACACCTGGGTGCTGCATGACCACATCTTCAATCTCATTGGGGTAGACGTTAAAGCCAGAAACCAGAATCATGTCTTTTTTACGATCGACAATGCGCAGGAATCCTTCTTCATCCATCACCGCGATGTCGCCGGTGTGTAACCAGCCATTTTTGATGATTTCATCGGTAGCGTCCGGACGCTGCCAGTAGCCCAGCATTACCTGCGGCCCTTTGACACAAAGCTCACCCGGTTGACCCGGCGGTACTTCGTTATCGTCGTCATCAACCAACTTGGCTTCGGTCGACGGCACCGGCAAACCAATGCTACCGCTATGATAATCAATATCATACGGGTTAACGCTGACCAGCGGTGCACACTCGGTCAGGCCATAACCTTCCAGCAGATATTGTCCGGTCAGTTTCACCCAGCGTTCTGCCACCACTTGCTGAACAGGCATCCCACCACCAGCGGAAAGATGCAGACTGGAGAAATCCAGTTGCTGGAATTCTTTATTGTTCAGCAACGCGTTGAACAACGTGTTAACACCGGTGATCGCGGTAAACGGATATTTCGCCAGCTCTTTCACCAGCCCCGGAATATCACGTGGGTTAGTAATAAGCAGATTCTGCCCGCCCAGTTCGATAAACAGCAGGCAGTTAATGGTCAATGCGAAAATGTGATACAGC
This sequence comes from Escherichia sp. MOD1-EC6098, assembly GCF_002965865.1. NCBI lineage: Bacteria > Pseudomonadati > Pseudomonadota > Gammaproteobacteria > Enterobacterales > Enterobacteriaceae > Escherichia > Escherichia sp. MOD1-EC6098. The sequence goes on along the minus strand of NZ_PTSN01000021.1, from coordinate 35,419 downwards.
GGCAATGCCGTCACCACCAGCTCTTTACCCGGATACAACAGCGGCCCGTAGGTCGCGTTAACCTGTTCCAGATTTGCCAGCATATTGCGGTGAGTCAGCATTGCGCCTTTCGCCACGCCAGTGGTGCCGCCGGTGTATTGCAGGAAGGCTAAATCTTCCGGCACCAGTTCAGGTTTTACGTACTGCATCCGGTAACCATTATGCAGAGCGCTACGAAATGAAATGGCATCTGGCAGATGATATTTCGGCACCAGACGCTTGATGTATTTAACAACGAAGTTAACCAGCGTCCCTTTCGCCGTAGAAAGCTGATCGCCCATACGTGTCAGAATCACGTGCTGGACAGCGGTTTTATCAACCACTTTTTCCAGGGTATGGGCAAAGTTGGACACGATGACAATCGCAGATGCGCCGCTGTCGTTGAGCTGATGCTCAAGCTCGCGCGGGGTATATAACGGATTGACGTTTACGACGATCATCCCGGCGCGCAAAATGCCGAACAGCGCCACCGGATATTGCAATAAGTTAGGCATCATCAGCGCAACGCGATCGCCCTTCTTCAGCCCCAGCCCTTGTTGTAAATACGCGGCGAACGCACGACTGCGCTCTTCCAGTTTGCGGAAGGTCATCACCTCCCCCATATTCACAAACGCGGGCTTGTCGGCATAGCGCGCAACCGATTGCTCAAACATATCTACCAGAGATTGATAACGGTCAGGGTTGATCTCCGTCGGAACATCCGCGGGATAACGGTTAAGCCAAACCTTCTTCAATTCTTCACCTCTAAAATGCGTGTTCGTCGTCATCGCAACCCCAAGTGGTATACACGTTATTAACATAATATTAACTCATCATACCAGCTTGATAATTCCCCAACGAAAAGGTTGCGAAGCGCGTCACTATTTATTTTTATCTTTACTCTAAGAATGCAGAAACAGCGGACCAGCCGCTGTTTCTTTTTCTTTAAAAACAAGCAATTATTCAGTTACAACTGTTTGTACTCTTGCAGGGCCGGGATTATACCAGCCCCATCCGCCGTAGCCATAGGGCCAGCCACGGCCACCATAAAACCACGGATCAATCGGCTGCGGCGGCATAATCACCTGCTGGGTTAAATGCCAACGCTTATAGCCCGTTACCTGCATAACCATAAATTTATAGGGTGTATTGCCGATTTTACCGTCAACCGTACCGGTGATTGGCCCGACAACCGTCACCAGTTGTCCGCGGAAATCAACTGGATCAAGAAAACCGTTCACATCGGCATAAATGCGCCCGCGAGAAGGTTCCCCCAGCGTCGGCCTGGCTCCGCTATCGAGCGGTACGGTGGCAATTTCCAGACGGGTTTTCCCCTGCTGGTTTTGTACCGCGACCACTTTGCCGCCAAAGCGCGCTTCCTGACCAACATACAATTGCGGCGCGCTCATCACCCGAACTAAATCTTGTTGCGGCGTGGGACTGCTGCCTTTAATGGCATCCGGCACAGTGACACAACCGCTCAACATTAGCGCAAACGTACCTGCCAGTATGCCTTTGATAACATTCTTTTGAACCGCCATGATGCGACTCCTTTTTTTCTCAGGGCATACTCTTAAGATTCATTCTTTGCCCGGAAGTTTCTTCCACGCGACGTTGTTACGCAAATAAACCGGCTCGGCATGTTCCACTGCCACCGTTTTGCCTTCAGCAAAGAGCTGGCAGGCAATCGGCAGCATATCTTCTGCGGCGGGCAGTAACACTTCGCCATCGCGCAAAACCAGCCCGCTCTCTTTACCGAGATCCGGCCAGGCTTGCCAGCCTGTCCCCACCGTCACCCATTCACCGGAAAGCTGCTGCATCCGCTCATGAACGAGTTCTGGTTTGAGTACAGCTTCGGTTTCTTCACCGTGCCAGATACCATTTTCATCACGCTGATATTCGGCCCAGTAAACTTCGCCCATTCGCGCGTCAATAGCCGCCAGCACACGGGTCGCGCCATTTTTGCGCCATGCCCCTTGCGCCATGGTCATTAGCGTGGAGACGCCAATCATCGGCAGCTCCGCGCCAAGCGCCAGCCCTTGTGCAATACCAATACCGATACGCACACCGGTGAAGCTACCGGGACCACGCCCGTAAGCTAATGCGTTTATGTTAGTCAGGGAGGTTCCGCTGGTGGCCAGGATATCCTGCACCATCGGTAAGATTCGTTGAGTATGTTCACGTGGGCAAAGCTCAAAATGAGCGTTGACAGTGCCGTCATTCCACAGGGCGACAGAGCAGGCCTCTGTCGCGGTATCGATAGCCAGAATTCGCATGGGTCTTCGTGCTTAGATCAATAAAAAGGCGCGCATCATACCATACTCCATCACAAATTACCTGGAGGAAGGTATCGCAAGGAAACGAACCGCACGGGCTATATCACGGGTGCGCGGCGCAGGCGGCAGGCTGGCGAGGAACGTCGCGCCGTAAGGGCGCATCACCAGCCGATTGTCGCAAATCACCAGCACACCGCGATCGTCGGCGTCGCGAATCAGTCGCCCTACCCCCTGTTTGAGAGTAATGACCGCATCTGGCAGTTGCACTTCATCGAACGGGTCGCCACCGCGCAAACGACAATCTTCCATTCGCGCTTTTAGTAGTGGGTCGTCCGGCGAGGTAAACGGCAACTTGTCGATAATCACCAGTGACAGCGTATCGCCGCGCACATCCACCCCTTCCCAGAAACTACTGGTTGCGACAAGAAGCGCGTTACCGGCACTGACAAACTGCTGCAACAATTGCCCTTTACTGGTTTCACCCTGCAACAAAACGGGAAGCGTCATGGTGGCACGGAACTGCTCGGCCAGATCGCGCATCATGGCGTGTGAGGTGCAAAGCATAAAGCAGCGCCCATTGTTGGCTTCGATGAGCGGTCGCAACATTGCTGCCAGTTGCCGTGCGGAACCCGGTTGATTAGTTTGCGGCAGGTTACGCGGCACACAGAGTAACGCCTGGCGGCTGTAATCAAATGGGCTGGGTAACAGCAACGACTCGGCCTGTTCGATGCCAAGCCGGGAGGTAAAATGATGCAGATCGTCATTCACTGACAACGTTGCCGAGGTAAAAATCCAGCTTCCGGGTTTTTGTGCCATTAACTCTTTGAATTTATCCGCCACGCTGAGCGGCGTCAGCGCCAGAGTGAAATGACGTGAGGTGCATTCGTACCAGTAACTGTAGCCCGGTTGGTTGATCTCTTTCAGCCGCTTCAGACGTGTGCGATATAACGTGGCACGTTCAAATGCCGCATCCAGCAACGCGGAACGACCCAGCGACAATTTCGCCACGTCGTAACAGAGTTCAAGCGTGTCATCGAGCAGTAAAAACGCCCGCTGAATTTGCGGATTGGCTAACAATTCGCGCAGATTGCCACGATAACCCGGCTCACCGAGTTGCAGGCGAAAATCCTGCGCACTCTGAGCAAGGCGGTCGGCGCACTTTTGTAACTGTTGAGTGTCTTTTAATTCAGTGCGATAGGCGATGGTGATGTCTTTTGCCAGGTCGAGCAGTTGTCGGCTGGAAAGTGACTGACCAAAGTACTGGCTGGCAATATCCGGCAACTGATGGGCTTCGTCGAAGATCATCACGTCCGCTTCCGGGATCAGTTCGCCAAATCCGCTCTCTTTGACCACCATATCCGCCAGAAACAAATGATGGTTTACCACCACTACATCGGCGTCCATCGCTTTTTTGCGTGCTTTGACCACAAAGCAATCTTTATACATCGGGCAGTCGCTGCCGAGGCAGTTATCGTTAGTGCTGGTGACCAGCGGCCATGCCTGAGAATCTTCCGCAACGCTGACGCAGGTGCTGATATCACCATCGACGGTTTGATTGGACCAGGAGCGTAGCAGGATCACATCGCTTAAGATTTGTACCGGCAGATCGCCGCCCGCCAGCGCCTGCTGTTCGAGACGTTCGAGGCAGAGGTAGTTTGAACGTCCTTTCAACAATGCCACATTGCCGGTGTATTTCAGCGCCTTTGACACCGTCGGCAAATCACGGCTGTAGAGTTGATCTTGTAATGCTTTCGAGCCAGTCGAGATAATGACTTTCTTTTTCGCCCGCAGCGCAGGGGCAAGGTAAGCGTAGGTTTTGCCCGTACCGGTTCCCGCTTCCACCACCAGCGGTTGGCTTTTTTCTATCGCCCCGGTGACGGCTACCGCCATCTGTCGCTGTGGTTCACGCGGCTTAAAGCCTGGTATCGCTTTCGCCAACTGACCGTCTGGTGCAAAATCGTCCGTCACACTACCCCCTGTTGATTTGAACAGGGATTATGTCAGGCCAGGCTATTTTTCGCCAGTTGAAGTGATGACGGCGACTTCACATTGTGGCAGTCTTTGCAGCACAAAAATGGAATGATAATGAGGACAAAATGATGACTATCGTTCGTATAGACGCCGAAGCCCGCTGGTCTGATGTGGTGATCCACAACAACACGCTCTACTACACTGGCGTACCGGAAAACCTCGACGCCGATGCTTTTGAGCAAACGGCAAATACACTGGCGCAAATTGACGCGGTGCTGGAAAAACAGGGCAGCAATAAGTCGAGCATTCTGGATGCCACCATTTTCCTGGCCGATAAAAACGACTTTGCGGCAATGAATAAAGCGTGGGATGCCTGGGTTGTCGCAGGTCATGCTCCGGTACGCTGCACGGTGCAAGCGGGACTGATGAATCCGCAGTATAAAGTTGAAATTAAGATTATTGCGGCGGTTTAATTCCGGAAGAGAATTATCGAAAATACTGGTCGATCATGAACAAATCGACCAGTGCTTAAGCTCTTACTTTAGATGGACGGTGCCCCAGTCGGGGGCTTTATTATTTATTTTTTTGATTTCAAGTTTATTTATAAAGAAACGATATTAATCATAAAAACTAAACCACGTGTTAATCACTCAATTAACCTAACCTGTTTTCCGCTGTTGCCCTTACTTACCTGAACAACCAGGCTACGGTACTACGATTCTCTGTTAATTTCGGCACATCACTAGATAACCCGCCATGACCTGCTACCTTTAAAATACCTGAATGTCAACAGGTTAACGAATGAGATATTGTCATAATCCTTTTGATATTAGGCACAATTTAATGTCATATATAGCCTTATCGAAAACGTGGTTAATTTAAGGACAAGAATATGCCTGCTGTAATAGATAAAGCCCTGGATTTCATTAGTGCTATGGATATATCAGCACCAACCCCCAGCTCTATGAATGAAAGTACGGCGAAGGGAATATTTAAATATTTGCATGCTCTGGGTGTACCCGCGACGGCCACCGATATTACTGCGCGAGCTGAACAGGAAGGCTGGAATCCTGGATTCACGGAAAAAATGGTTGGCTGGGCAAAAAAAATGGAGTCTGGTGAACGCGTGGTGATTAAAAACCCTGAATACTTCTCGTCTTATATGCAGGAAGAACTTAAAGCCCTTGTGTGAGTCAAAACTCCAGCACTAAAAATCAATCCGGACGCTTTCATTGATCTTAGAAAAGCGTCCTTTTTTCTCGTTATCAATAAAACCGCTGAATTCAATCAAGCAAAACAGCCCCGCGTTTCTTTGGTTCAAACGCTGCAGGCCAAATGGTTCGCTTGTCATAATGCACCCCGTTGAAACAAACATTCTGAAGATCTGTCCCAGCGAAATTAGCACCTCTTAAATCGGCAGCGGTAAAATCTGCCCCACAAAGTCGTGAATGTCTAAAATCAGCAGCAATGGGGCGTGACTGATAAAAATTACAATTCGTCAGATCGGCGTGATTTAGCCAGGCACACATCAGGGCGGCAGACGAGAGGTCGGCCCCAATAAGGGAGGATGTGATGAAACTGATATTACGCAGATGCGCATCATTAAACCGAGCACCATCCAGACACATGCCATCAAAAATAGCGCGATGTAAATTCATGCCGGAAAAATCCCAGCCGATGAGGCTATCCGTATCAAGATACAGAACGTCATCCGTGACGAAATCGATACGGATCATTGTGTATTACTCGTCTTCATCCTCAAAACGCGCCACAATCCGTTCGCCGGAATGGTTGGCGCGTAACTCTTCGGCTACCAGTGCGATTGCCTGACCGCTGCTCATCCCCTGTGCCATCAATTCCTGAATCCGCTCAACGGCTTTTTGCTGCTGTTCATGGGTGAGTGAAGGTAAACCTGCAAACATTGTTAACTCCTGCTAAATTGTTGGCGCTAATTATTTCATGCTACCCGGCACATAGCCAGTAGAGTCAGGACTAATGAAGACGTTATCTCCCGCTGTGATTACTTTACCCTGGCGTCAGGACGCCGCTGAATTTTATTTCTCCCGCTTGAGCCACTTGCCGTGGGCGATGCTTTTGCACTCCGGCTATGCCGATCATCCGCATAGTCGGTTTGATATTGTGGTGGCAGATCCCGCTTGCACCTTAACAACTCACGGTAATGAAACCGTGGTGTGTGAAGGAGAAACCCGTACAACGACCACTGATGACCCGTTAAAGGTACTCCAACAGGCGCTGGAGCATGCAAACATTCACCCGTTGCATAATGGTAATTTGCCATTTCAGGGTGGCGCACTGGGTTTATTTGGCTATGACCTGGGCCGCCGTTTTGAGTCCCTGCCGGAATTGGCGCTGAGAGATATCAACCTTCCTGATATGGCGGTAGGTATCTACGACTGGGCGTTGATTGTCGACAACCAGCACCGGGTTGTTTCTTTGCTGAGTCATAATGATGTCAATGCCCGTCTGGCGTGGCTGGAAAACCAGCAAATTACACCGCAGGGTGATTTCACGCTAACCTCTGCCTGGCAATCTAATATGAGCCGCGAACAGTATGGCGAGAAATTTCGCCAGGTGCAGGAATATCTGCACAGCGGCGATTGTTACCAGGTGAATCTTGCCCAGCGTTTTCAAGCTACCTATTCTGGTGATGAGTGGCTGGCGTTCGTTAAACTCAACCAGGCCAACCGTGCACCATTTAGTGCCTTCCTGCGCCTGGAGCAAGGTGCGATTTTAAGCCTCTCGCCAGAACGTTTTATTCTTTGTGCTGATGGTGAGATCCAGACCCGTCCGATTAAAGGCACTCTGCCGCGTCTGGCCGATCCTCAGGAAGATAGCAAACAGGCAGAAAAACTGGCGAACTCACCGAAAGATCGCGCCGAAAACCTGATGATTGTCGATTTAATGCGTAATGATATTGGCCGTGTTGCCGTCGCAGGTTCGGTAAAAGTGCCGGAGCTGTTCGTGGTGGAGCCCTTCCCTGCAGTGCATCATCTGGTCAGCACCATAACGGCACGCCTTCCCGAGCAGTTGCATGCCAGCGATCTGCTGCGCGCGGCTTTTCCCGGAGGCTCAATCACCGGCGCACCGAAAGTACGGGCAATGGAAATTATCGACGAACTGGAACCTCAGCGACGCAACGCCTGGTGTGGCAGCATTGGCTATTTAAGTTTTTGCGGCAATATGGACACCAGCATCACTATCCGCACCCTGACCGCGGTTAACGGGCAAATTTACTGCTCTGCGGGCGGCGGTATTGTCGCCGATAGCCAGGAAGAGGCGGAATATCAGGAAACTTTTGATAAAGTTAATCGTATTCTGAAGCAACTGGAGAAGTAAGACGTGGAATACCGTAGCCTGACGCTTGATGATTTTTTATCACGCTTTCAACTTTTGCGCCCGCAAATTAACCGGGAAACCTTAAATCATCGTCAGGCTGCTGTGTTAATCCCCATCGTGCGCCGACCGCAACCGGGTTTGTTACTTACTCAGCGTTCAATTCACCTGCGTAAACACGCCGGACAGGTGGCGTTTCCAGGTGGCGCAGTAGATGACACCGACGCGTCAGTTATCGCCGCCGCGCTACGCGAAGCCGAAGAAGAAGTCGCTATACCGCCTTCAGCCGTTGAAGTTATCGGCGTGCTGCCGCCCGTCGATAGCGTAACGGGTTACCAGGTAACCCCTGTCGTCGGTATTATCCCGCCCGATTTACCCTATCGCGCCAGTGAAGATGAAGTCTCCGCTGTGTTTGAAATGCCGCTCGCTCAGGCATTACATCTGGGGCGCTATCACCCTTTAGATATCTACCGCCGTGGCGATTCACATCGGGTATGGCTTTCCTGGTACGAACAGTATTTTGTATGGGGAATGACCGCAGGCATAATTCGTGAGCTGGCGCTGCAAATTGGTGTGAAACCCTGACTATACTTATCTTTACATCTACAAAACACTACTTGAGACAATCATCGCAATATTAGTTAAATCGCGGTTTTTGATTAGTTTAATTCATGTGAATAGTTAAGCCGATCGCCGCGTTCCCTCTTACACTATGCGCTGTTATTAGTTCGTTACTGGAAGTCCAGTCACCTTGTCAGGAGTATTATCGTGATTAGTCTATTCGACATGTTTAAGGTGGGGATTGGTCCCTCATCTTCCCATACTGTAGGGCCTATGAAGGCGGGTAAACAGTTCGTCGATGATCTGGTCGAAAAAGGCTTACTGGATAGCGTTACCCGCGTTGCCGTGGACGTTTACGGTTCTCTATCGCTGACGGGTAAAGGCCATCATACCGATATCGCCATTATTATGGGTCTTGCAGGTAACGAACCTGCCACCGTGGATATCGACAGTATTCCCGGTTTTATTCGCGACGTAGAAGAGCGCGAACGTCTGCTGCTGGCGCAGGGACGGCATGAAGTGGATTTCCCCCGTGACAATGGGATGCGTTTTCATAACGGCAACCTGCCGCTGCATGAAAACGGGATGCAGATCCACGCGTATAATGGCGATAAAGTTGTTTACAGCAAAACTTATTATTCCATCGGCGGCGGTTTTATCGTCGATGAAGAACATTTTGGTCACGATGCCACCAACGAAGTCAGTGTGCCGTATCCGTTTAAATCTGCAACCGAGTTGCTGGCGTACTGTAATGAAACTGGCTATTCCCTTTCCGGCCTGGCAATGCAGAACGAACTGGCGCTGCACAGTAAGAAAGAGATCGATGACTATTTCGCGCATGTCTGGCAGACCATGCAGGCGTGTATCGATCGCGGAATGAATACCGAAGGCGTATTGCCTGGGCCGCTGCGTGTTCCGCGCCGTGCATCTGCCCTGCGCCGGATGCTGGTTTCCAGCGATAAACTGTCTAACGATCCGATGAATGTTATCGACTGGGTGAACATGTTTGCGCTGGCAGTGAACGAAGAAAACGCCGCAGGTGGTCGCGTGGTGACAGCGCCTACCAACGGTGCGTGCGGCATTGTTCCGGCAGTGTTGGCCTATTACGACCACTTTATTGAATCGGTCAGCCCGGATATCTATACCCGCTATTTTATGGCCGCTGGGGCAATTGGCGCGTTGTATAAAATGAACGCTTCTATTTCCGGTGCTGAAGTGGGTTGTCAGGGCGAAGTCGGCGTAGCCTGTTCAATGGCCGCCGCAGGCCTGGCTGAATTGTTGGGCGGTAGCCCGGAACAGGTTTGTGTGGCAGCGGAAATTGGGATGGAACACAACCTCGGTCTGACCTGCGATCCGGTGGCCGGTCAGGTTCAGGTGCCATGCATTGAGCGTAATGCTATTGCATCGGTGAAGGCGATCAACGCCGCACGCATGGCTTTACGCCGCACCAGTGCTCCGCGCGTCTCGCTGGATAAAGTCATCGAGACAATGTACGAAACCGGTAAGGATATGAACGCCAAGTACCGTGAAACCTCTCGCGGTGGTCTGGCAATAAAAGTCCAGTGTGACTAATACTTTTCTTTCGCCCATCTGCAACGGATGGGCGAATTTCCCCCGCTTTCTCGTCTGCTGTAAATTTCCCCACTACACTTCCACTGTTGCGTCAGGCGTTTGTTGCCATACGCTTACAGGGCGGCCCGCATGCAAAAAGCACAACGGATCATCAAAACTTATCGCCGTAATCGAATGATTGTTTGTACAATTTGCGCACTCTTTACGCTTGTGGCGACACTAAGCGTGCGATTTATTTCACAGCGTAATTTAAATCAACAGCGGGTGATACTTTTCGCCAATCACGCGGTTGAAGAGCTGGATAATATATTGCAACCCCTTCAGGCGGGACGCGAGATGTTACTTCCGTTGATTGGCCTCCCTTGCTCAGTCACTCATTTGCCTCTACGCAAACAAGCCGCAAAACTGCAAACGGTGCGTTCTATTGGTCTGGTACAAAACGGTACACTTTACTGCTCCAGCATCTTTGGCTATCGCAATGTTCCGGTTCATGATATTCAGGCCGATTTGCCCGCCCCACAGGCTCTTTTGCGCCTTACCACCGATCGCGTGTTGATTAAAGGTAGTCCAGTGCTGATCCAGTGGTATCCCTCTCAATCACATACTGGCGATGGCGTTCTGGAGATGATCAACATTGACCTATTGACGACGATGTTACTGGAACCGCAGTTGCCGCAAATTAGAAACGCCAGCCTGACGGTGGCTGATCGCCATTTACTCTATGGTGACGGTCTGGTTGACGCTTTACCTCCACTTAATGGCAATGAACGTTACCAGGTTTCATCGCAGAACTTCCCTTTTACCATCAGCGTTAGCGGCCCTGGCGCGACAGCGCTGGCGTTGCATCATCTTCCCAGCCAGTTTCCACTGGCGGTACTGTTGAGTTTACTGGTGGGTTACATCGCATGGCTGGCAACCGCCCATAGAATGAGTTTTTCGCGCGAAATTAATCTTGGCCTCGCGCAACATGAATTCGAGCTATTCTGTCAACCTTTACTAAACGCTCGTAGCCAGCAATGTGTTGGTGTAGAAATATTGCTGCGCTGGAATAACCCGCGTCAGGGGTGGATCTCACCAGATGTATTTATCCCTATCGCGGAAGAACATCATCTGATAGTGCCGCTTACCCGTTATGTGATGATGGAAACCATCCGCCAAATCCACGTTTTTCCAATGAGCAGCCAGTTTCACATTGGGATTAACGTCGCCCCCAGCCATTTTCGCCGCGGCGTGTTATTGAAGGATCTCAATCAATATTGGTTTAGTGCTAACCCGATTCAGCAACTCATCCTCGAAATCACCGAGCGCGATGCCTTACTGGATGTCGATTATCGGATTGCCCGCGAACTGCATCGTAAAAACGTCAAACTGGCGATTGATGACTTCGGCACCGGCAACAGTTCGTTTTCCTGGCTGGAAACGTTACGCCCTGATGTGCTGAAAATCGATAAGTCTTTCACCGCTGCAATTGGTTCCGATGCGGTTAACTCGACGGTAACCGATATCATCATCGCATTGGGGCAAAGACTGAATATTGAACTGGTGGCGGAGGGCGTAGAAACGCAAGAACAGGCGAAGTATTTACGCCGTCATGGGGTCCATATTTTACAAGGGTATTTGTACGCGCAGCCGATGCCACTGCGTGATTTCCCAAAATGGCTGGCGGGCAGCCAACCGCCGCCCGCCCGGCATAATGGGCATATCACGCCCGTCATGCCATTTCGTTAATGATTATTCGTCTTCGTCGTGCGCCAGTTGCTCTTTAACAATGCGAACCAGATCAACACGATAATCGTTAGCTTCAACAATGGTGATATGTAACGGCCCTACGTCAATCACATCGCCAGCACGCGGGATGTGACCATTTGCAGAAATCACCAGACCTGCCACCGTCGCGATATCATCGTCATCGGCAAGGTGCTCAACATCAAGCGCCTGCTGTAAGGCATGTAAGTCTGTACCGCCTTTTACCAGCCAGCCGTCGCCGTCAGTAATGATTTCCGGCGTTTCATCAGCGTCCGGGAACTCACCGGCAATGGCTTCCAGCACATCCAGAGGCGTGACCAGGCCTTGCACCACACCAAACTCGTTGGTAACGATAACAAAACTACCGCGAGCACGACGCAGCACGCCCAGCAGGTTGATCGGATCGAGGGTTTCCGGAACGATAATCGCCGGAGAAGCCGAGGCAATTGCTGCGACATCAACGCCATCTTCCAGCGCCACCAGCAGTTCTTTAGCACGCACGATACCGATGATTTCATCCAGTTCACCGCGACATACCGGGAACAGACTATGTGGCGAAGAAAGCAACTGCTCACGGATTTCATCGACACCAAGATTAGCGTCAACCCAGCTAATTTCGCCGCGCGGTGTCATAATCCCACGCAGAGAGCGAGACGCCAGTGTCAGCACGCCGTTAATCATATATCGCTCTTCTTCCGCAAACGCGCCTTCCGGCACAGGGATCGGCATCGGGTTATCGGCATCGTGCTGAACGTTCGCCTGACGTTTACCCCCCATCAAACGCAGGATGGCATCGGCAGTACGCGCACGCAGCGGTAAAGCTGACTGATGACGAATAAAGTTACGGCGCGCAATTTGGTTAAACACTTCGATGATGATCGAGAAGCCAATCGCGGCATACAGGTAACCTTTCGGAATATGGAAGCCAAACCCTTCAGCAACCAGGCTCAGACCAATCATTAACAAGAAGCTCAGGCAGAGCACCACCACTGTAGGATGCTGGTTAACGAATCTCGTCAACGGTTTCGACGCCAGCAACATGACCGCCATCGCAATCACCACCGCCGCCATCATCACCGGCAGGTGGTTGACCATCCCAACTGCGGTAATCACCGCATCCAGCGAGAAGACGGCATCGAGAATGACAATCTGCGTTACTACCACCCAGAAGCTGGCATAACCTTTACCGTGACCGGAATCATGATCGCGGTTTTCCAGCCGTTCATGCAGCTCCGTTGTCGCTTTAAACAGCAAGAATATCCCCCCGAACAACATAATCAGGTCGCGACCAGAGAAGGAAAAATCCATCACGGTAAATAGCGGTTTGGTCAGCGTGACCATCCATGAAATCAGCGACAGCAGTCCCAGACGCATGATCAGCGCCAGCGACAGTCCTAACAAACGAGCTTTATCACGTTGTTTCGGTGGCAGTTTGTCGGCAAGGATGGCGATGAAAACCAGGTTATCGATACCCAGCACGATTTCAAGAACGACAAGCGTGAGTAGCCCCACCCAAATCGAGGGGTCCATTAAGAATTCCATGACAAGCTCCTGCTTAAGGAATAGCTATTCGGCGCCAGAAATAATGCAGGCGTAACAACAAAATGCAAACAAAAGGTGCGGCAAAAAGTGCCAGAAAGGCAGGCGCTGAAAGGCCTGATGCTGAAATGACGTCGGTGACGATCCATACTGCGGGCTGCTGCCCTATACTCCTTGGTTGTTAAACGGGAGTTAAACATATCAGAGAGACCTCTGATTTGGCAAAGATTTACCTTCCTTTGCAAACAAATGTGACGAAAATATTTTCTCTTTCGGAATTTTGATAATCCAAAGTTAAATTACGGATCTTCATCACATAAAATATTTTTTTCGATATCTAAAATAAATCGCGAAACGCAGGGGGTTTTTGGTTGTAACCCTTATCTGAATCGATTCGATTGTGGACGACGATTCAAAAATACATCTGGCACGTTGAGGTGTTAACAATAATAAAGGAGGTAGCAAGTGACCATTGCTATTGTTATAGGCACACATGGTTGGGCTGCAGAGCAGTTGCTTAAAACGGCAGAGATGCTGTTAGGCGAGCAGGAAAACGTCGGCTGGATCGATTTCGTTCCAGGCGAAAATGCCGAAACGCTGATCGAAAAGTACAACGCTCAGTTGGCAAAACTCGACACCACTAAAGGCGTGCTGTTTCTCGTTGATACATGGGGAGGCAGCCCGTTCAATGCTGCCAGCCGCATTGTCGTCGACAAAGAGCATTATGAAGTGATCGCAGGCGTTAACATTCCAATGCTGGTGGAAACGTTAATGGCTCGTGATGATGACCCGGGCTTTGATGAACTGGTGGCGCTGGCAGTAGAAACAGGCCGTGAAGGTGTGAAAGCACTGAAAGCCAAACCGGTTGAAAAAGCAGCTCCCGCCCCCGCTTCGGCGGCACCCAAAGCGGCCCCAACTCCGGCAAAACCAATGGGACCAAATGACTACATGGTTATTGGCCTTGCGCGTATCGACGACCGTCTGATTCACGGTCAGGTAGCTACCCGCTGGACCAAAGAAACCAATGTCTCCCGTATTATTGTTGTTAGTGATGAAGTGGCTGCGGATACCGTTCGTAAGACACTGCTCACCCAGGTCGCACCTCCGGGCGTAACAGCACACGTGGTTGATGTTGCCAAGATGATTCGCGTCTACAACAACCCGAAATATGCTGGCGAACGTGTAATGCTGTTATTCACCAACCCGACAGATGTTGAGCGCCTCGTTGAAGGCGGCGTGAAAATTACCTCTGTTAACGTCGGTGGTATGGCATTCCGTCAGGGCAAAACCCAGGTGAATAACGCGGTTTCGGTTGATGAAAAAGATATCGAAGCGTTCAAGAAACTGAATGCACGCGGTATCGAACTGGAAGTCCGTAAGGTTTCCACCGATCCGAAACTGAAAATGATGGATCTGATCAGCAAAATCGATAAGTAACGTATTGTGTTGATTATCACTCAGTTTTCACACTTAAGTCTTACGTAAACAGGAGAAGTACAATGGAGATTACCACTCTTCAAATTGTGCTGGTATTTATCGTAGCCTGTATCGCAGGTATGGGATCTATCCTCGATGAATTTCAGTTTCACCGTCCGTTAATCGCCTGTACCCTGGTGGGTATCGTTCTTGGGGATATGAAAACCGGTATTATTATCGGTGGTACTCTGGAAATGATCGCTCTGGGCTGGATGAATATCGGTGCCGCAGTTGCGCCTGACGCCGCTCTGGCTTCTATCATTTCTACCATTCTGGTTATTGCAGGTCATCAGAGCATCGGTGCCGGTATCGCGCTGGCAATCCCGCTGGCCGCTGCGGGCCAGGTGCTGACCATCATCGTTCGTACCATCACCGTTGCTTTCCAGCACGCTGCGGATAAGGCGGCTGAGAATGGCAACCTGACGGCAATTTCCTGGATCCACGTTTCTTCGCTGTTCCTGCAAGCGATGCGTGTGGCTATCCCGGCCGTAATTGTTGCGCTGTCTGTAGGCACCAGTGAAGTTCAGAACATGCTGAACGCCATTCCGGAAGTGGTGACCAATGGTCTGAACATTGCTGGCGGCATGATCGTGGTTGTTGGTTATGCAATGGTTATCAACATGATGCGTGCAGGCTACCTGATGCCGTTCTTCTACCTCGGCTTCGTAACCGCAGCATTCACCAACTTTAACCTGGTTGCTCTGGGTGTAATTGGTACTGTTATGGCAGTGCTCTACATCCAACTTAGCCCGAAATATAACCGCGTAGCTGGTGCGCCTGTTCAGGCTGCTGGTAGCAACGATCTCGATAACGAACTGGACTAACAGGTGAGCGAAATGGTTGATACAACTAAAACTACCACCGAGAAAAAACTCACTCCGAGTGATATTCGTGGCGTCTTCCTGCGTTCTAACCTCTTCCAGGGTTCATGGAACTTCGAACGTATGCAGGCACTGGGTTTCTGCTTCTCTATGGTTCCGGCGATTCGTCGCCTCTACCCTGAGAACAATGATGCCCGTAAACAGGCGATTAAACGTCACCTCGAATTCTTTAACACCCAACCGTTCGTGGCTGCGCCAATTCTGGGCGTAACCCTGGCGCTGGAAGAACAGCGTGCTAACGGCGCAGAGATCGACGACGGTGCTATCAACGGTATCAAAGTAGGTCTGATGGGTCCGCTGGCAGGCGTGGGTGACCCGATCTTCTGGGGTACGGTACGTCCGGTTTTTGCAGCACTGGGAGCCGGTATCGCGATGAGTGGCAGCCTGTTAGGTCCGCTGCTGTTCTTTATCTTGTTTAACCTGGTGCGTCTGGCAACACGTTACTACGGCGTAGCGTATGGTTACTCCAAAGGTATCGATATCGTTAAAGATATGGGTGGCGGCTTCCTGCAGAAACTGACGGAAGGGGCGTCTATTCTCGGCCTGTTTGTCATGGGGGCGTTGGTTAACAAGTGGACACATGTCAACATCCCTCTGGTCGTCTCTCGCATCACCGACCAGACGGGTAAAGAGCACGTTACCACTGTCCAGACCATTCTTGACCAGTTAATGCCAGGCCTGGTGCCGCTGCTGCTGACCTTTGCCTGTATGTGGCTGCTGCGCAAAAAAGTTAACCCGCTGTGGATTATCGTTGGCTTCTTCGTCATTGGTATCGCTGGTTACGCTTGCGGCCTGCTGGGACTGTAATACTGTTGTACACTACCGGGGCCTTTTGGCCCCGTTTTTTTATCTGGAGGATTAATGACAATCACGGAACTGGTACTGATTCTGTTCATCGCCGCACTGCTTGCTTTTGCGATATACGATCAGTTCATCATGCCCCGCCGCAACGGCCCCACCCTGCTGGCAATTCCTTTGCTCCGGCGCGGTCGTATCGATAGCGTTATCTTTGTCGGGCTGATTGTCATTCTTATCTATAACAATGTAACCAGCCATGGCGCACAAATAACCACCTGGTTATTAAGTGCACTGGCGCTAATGGGATTTTATACTTTCTGGATCCGGGTTCCGAAAATCATCTTCAAACAAAAAGGGTTTTTCTTCGCCAATGTTTGGATTGAATATAGCCGAATTAAAGCGATGAACTTATCGGAAGATGGTGTACTGGTGATGCAATTAGAACAGCGCCGTTTGTTAATCCGCGTCCGAAATATCGACGATCTGGAAAAGATTTATAAACTTCTAGTTTCAACTCAATAAGTTATCAACTTAGCCAAAGCTATGTGTAGTGTATTTTTAATAACCAGACATAGCTTAGGCTATATTACGCCGTCCCTTATTTGTTATTATTTTTAACGTTTTATTGATATATAAATCTAAATGAAAATCGTTATCAGTAATAGCAATGGAATAATATATTCTGACAGTTGTTTTATATTCTCAAAATATGTTAAGGTTGCGCCCTCATTTGGGGAGTAGCCGATTTCCAGACTCCGGAAATGTACGTGTCAACATACTCGTTGCAAAACGTGGCGCGTACGGACTGAACATTTTCAGTCAGGCGAGACCATATGCACATCAATCGCTATGCCTGCATGAGCGCTTCTTGTCGTTCGTGTGTGCATATTTGCTGGGGGCGATGATGTGTTTTATGGATACCCCGGTCAGGACATTGTCATGAATATCACTGCTACTGTTCTTCTTGCTTTTGGTATGTCGATGGATGCCTTTGCTGCATCAATCGGTAAAGGTGCCACCCTCCATAAACCGAAATTTTCTGAAGCTCTGCGAACTGGCCTTATTTTCGGTGCCGTCGAAACGCTGACGCCGCTGATTGGCTGGGGGATGGGCATGTTGGCCAGCCGTTTTGTCCTCGAGTGGAACCACTGGATTGCGTTTGTACTGCTGATATTCCTCGGCGGGCGAATGATTATTGAGGGTTTTCGCGGTGGAGATGATGAAGATGAAGAACCGCGTCGTCGTCACGGTTTCTGGTTGCTGGTGACTACCGCAATTGCCACCAGCCTGGATGCAATGGCTGTTGGTGTTGGTCTGGCCTTCCTGCAAGTGAACATTATCGCGACTGCGCTGGCGATTGGCTGCGCCACCTTAATCATGTCAACATTAGGCATGATGGTGGGCCGCTTTATCGGTTCAATTATTGGGAAAAAAGCGGAAATTCTTGGCGGGCTGGTGCTTATTGGCATTGGCGTCCAGATCCTCTGGACGCACTACCACAGCTAATTTATTCGTTGCCAGACGTGAATATTAAAATCCGTCTGGCAATTAAATTCTTCTTTTGCTGCCAACGCTTGCCAGACCTCTGGCTTTGCGCGCCAGGCAAACGGCGTCATCTGTAACAACGCAACCGCCTCATCTCCGCGCAGGCGCATCGGATAATGTAATTCATTACTCCGCTGCAGCTCAAAACCATCCAGTTTCTCAGCATGGGGCGCATGTAGATGTACTTCGTCGTAAATTAAACCCTTCAGCTCCATTAAATGCCGTGGCCCAGGAGTAGCGGTAATGACCCACCCACCCGGTTTGACTACTCGCGCTAATTCTTCTGCTTTGCACGGTGCGTAGATACGGATAATGGCATCCATACTGGCATCAGAAAACGGCAGACGGTGGCTGGAAGCGACACAAAAGGTGACCTGCTGATAGCGTTTCGCAGCAGCTTTAATCGCGACCTTAGAGACATCCAGACCAAAAGTCGTCACGCCAGGTAAGACATCGGCAAAAGCATGGGTGTAGTACCCTTCCCCACAACCAATATCCAGTATCGCCGTTGCGTGCTGCTCAAGACATTCACACAATTGAGCGACAATCGCATCGCGAAGCGGCTGATAATGACCGGCATCTAAAAATGTACGCCGCGCTTGCATCATTTCCGCACTATCGCCCGGATCGCGAGAACGTTTATGCTGAACGGGCAGCAAATTAACATATCCCTCTTTCGCCATATCAAATTGATGCCGTTGGGGACAGATATAGCTGTTTTTTTCAAGCGCTAAAGGCTGATGACAAAGTGGACAGGAAAATGACATGACAACTCCGGCAGGATACTAAAGGCCGCAAGTGTAACGCGAATCGCACGACTGGCAAATATCCGGAGACAGGAACGAAAATAAAACAAAGTAAAAAGCCTCGCAAATTCGACGAGGCTTTATAGCGAGATTGAAGCGCGTTTACACTTCAGATCAGTGGATTCGATCAGATAGCTGTTACGTTAACAGCCGCCGGACCTTTCTGGCCGTCCTGAATTTCGAACTCAACGTTCTGGCCTTCGGCCAGAGTTTTGAAGCCATTACCCTGGATAGCAGAGAAGTGTACGAACACATCTTTGCTGCCATCTGCCGGAGTAATGAAGCCAAAACCTTTAGACTCGTTGAACCACTTAACCTGACCTTTAATCTTTGCCATTTGAAAAATTCCTTAGATTGTTTTCTTCGCCCGCAGGCATTACAGAGATAAAACTGACACATTACTGCATGAGGCACTAATATAAGGCTCGGCAGAGAAGCGGTATTCAACGACAACGTGTTTACTCAGGACTTCTTTACTGAAAATGCCACACATAAACAGAACTGTACCTCGTTTAACCCGAAACTGTTATCACATACAACGTTAATTATGGCAAGCCATTTTTAAACATGTCTCGATCAGCCGCACAAATCTCGATACGCCTTCCACTTTTTTTGCACACTTATGCAACGGAATACGTGCCGATATATCGATGCACTTAACCATACCATTACACGCAGATACTTGACCTGATGCAGTTTCTAACATAGTTCAATAAGTTCAGTTCTTCCAGAGCAGCAGTACAAGTTATTACGCAATGCGAGCGATATCACTTTTTATGATATATAACGAATAAAATGTTATATAACTTCACCCAATAAAACAGATAGTTAACAACATACACAGGTGAAATGAAGAAACCAGACTTAATGCTCATTATTAATTTAAAATAAGAAAAATTGATGAATTACTAAAAAGTGAAGGGAGAAACGTTTCGCTAATAAATAATACCGCAATTGATCACAATTCCGATGTAAACATCCCAATAGCTTAGTGCGATTAATATCTTTTTCCGATACCGCTATTATGAAATAAATAACACGATAAATAATCGAAGTCAGACCAGAGTATTAATTTGAATCAATTGCACCACTATAGTGCGGATAAGATGAGTAACCCATCAGCATTAGGGCTACTCAAATTTTGAGGAAAGATTACCGTTCCGCTACCAGGCGGATGATATCTTCATCTTCAGCCGTTTTTAGGTTCTCAGCAGTATTCGCATCCGTTTTTTCAGGTTCGTTTGCTTCGCACAAACGACGTAACAGTGCATTTTGCCGTTTTTGCTGTTCCAGCAATGCCTCAAGAAGTTCAATCTGTTCGTTAGTCCGTGAACTGGCACGGTTGATGAAAAACCACAAGATGAGCCCAATAGCGAGAATTACCACCGATACAACCAAAGACGCAACGTTCATTACGCCTGAATTTACAACTTCGTTCATTTCACCACCTCTAAGTAGAGGTGTCATTCTACCACTGCCACACAGGAAGGAAATCTACTGCTGAAAAAATGATATCACCACGGGATAAATTGATTGATGGCACAAATTCCGCTGAAAAATTGTACATCCTGATCGCACATCATGTTGAATACCTGCGCCCATAGCAGCAAGCAAGCCAGCACAGCAACAACCAGAACGACCCATCGAAACTTTTTCACTCCATTCTCCGTTTAACCTACCTTATGTCATTAAACTATCATGCGTTAGTTAAACAGCGCCTAACCATGTCGATATTCGTGCTTTTTCGGAACTATACGCTTGCTTCAGTCCATATTACCGCTACGATTAAGCGAACAAAAAAGAGAAGAGGTCATAATGCGATTCATTATTCGCACAATTATGTTGATAGCACTGGTATGGACAGGATTATTACTAAGCGGATATGGTGTTCTGATTGGAAGCAAGGAAAATGCCGCTGGGTTAGGGTTGCAATGCACCTATCTGACGGCCCGGGATACCAGTACGGTACAATACCTGCACACTAAAAGTGGTTTTTTCGGGATAACCGATTGCCCACTGTTACGTAAAAACAATATCGTCGTCGATAATGGCTAATAGATTAAGGTATAAATACCCACATTAAACTCAATGAATAAAACGTACACTTATCACCAACGTATACGATATTACGCCAGCCATCAGTAACTTTATTTACCCCCCACCAGATAAGAACCTGTCTGAATATTATACAGACAGGTTCTAACTCTAATCAGAACGGATAGTCGTGATACCCCATTTGCGAGGAAATTTTACGTGCGGCCGTATGCAACATAGCTACGTACTCCTGCAAACGCTCTTCAGAGAAACGCAGCGTTGGGAAGGAGATGCTCAGACCGGCAATAACCACACCAAAGCGGTCAAATACCGGAACCGCGATACAGCGTAGTCCTTCTTCCTGCTCTTCGTTATCTTCACCATAACCTTGCTCGCGCACCTGGTCCAACACCGGTAGTAACGCTTCGGTACTGGTAATGGTACGATCGGTACTGCGTTTATACTCAACGCCCTCAAGGATCTGCTTCACTTCATCACGATCGCGCCAGGCCAGCAGCACTTTACCAATCGCGGTGCTGTAAAGCGGATTACGACGACCAATCCGTGAATACATGCGCAAATTGTACATAGAGTCAATTTTGTGGATGTAAACAATGCTGTCTTCGTCCAGTGCGCCAAGGTGGATGGTTTCTTTCGTCAGGCGGGAGATTTCGCGCATCTGGATATCTGCGCTACGAATGAGATCGACGTTTTGTAAGGCACGAGCCCCCAACTCAAACAATTTCAGGGTCAGAGAATATTTCTCCGACTCCCCTTCCTGCGCCACATACCCCAGGGTTTTCATGGTCTGTAAAAAGCGATAAACGGTGCTTTTTGACATCATGACGCGCTGTGACAGCTCGGTTATCCCTATTTCGCGCTCTTCGCCCAGCGCCTGTAAAATGCCAAAAACCTTCAGTACAGAAGATACAGAATCAGGCTGTTTATCCAGATCTGCGTTAGCCATTTATCACCTCATTGCGAGTGTTTTATAAAAATCAGAACTGTTTTTTATTATAATTTCGCGCCTGGGTGGTCGCAATCCATCTTTTGCCGGTTAGTTACAATTCTGCGACATCCGCCGTGAATATCAGTGCTAGAATCATAACCCTGTTGATTATCATCCAAAGATATAAAATTCCTATGCCAAAAGTTCAGGCCGATGGCCTGCCGTTGCCTCAGCGATACGGCGCGATTTTAACCATTATTATCGGTATTTCGATGGCGGTCCTCGACGGCGCTATCGCCAACGTCGCCTTGCCAACTATTGCTACTGATCTTCACGCCACGCCAGCCAGTTCTATTTGGGTGGTGAATGCCTATCAAATCGCGATTGTCGTCTCCCTGCTTTCGTTTTCGTTTCTGGGAGATATGTTTGGCTATCGACGCATTTATAAATGCGGCCTGGTCGTATTTCTGCTGTCATCGTTGTTCTGTGCCCTTTCTGATTCGCTGCAAATGCTAACTCTGGCGCGTGTAATACAAGGTTTTGGTGGCGCAGCACTAATGAGCGTCAATACTGCTCTTATCCGGCTAATCTATCCACAGCGTTTTCTGGGGCGGGGAATGGGAATTAACTCGTTTATTGTCGCCGTCTCCTCTGCTGCCGGGCCAACTATCGCCGCGGTAATCCTCTCCATCGCGTCATGGAAGTGGCTATTTTTAATCAACGTACCGTTGGGTATTATCGCCCTGCTTCTGGCAATGCGTTTTCTGCCACCTAATGGTTCTCGTGCCAGTAAACCACGTTTTGACCTGCCCAGCGCCGTGATGAACGCGTTAACATTTGGTCTGCTTATTACCGCGTTGAGTGGTTTTGCTCAGGGGCAATCGCTGACGTTGATTGGTGTAGAACTGGCGGTAATGGTTGTCGTTGGTATTTTCTTTATTCGTCGTCAGCTTTCTCTTCCCGTGCCGCTGTTGCCAGTGGATTTACTGCGTATTCCGCTTTTTTCACTGTCTATTTGCACGTCTATTTGCTCTTTCTGCGCACAGATGCTGGCAATGGTCTCCCTGCCCTTTTATCTGCAAACGGTGCTCGGACGTAGTGAAGTGGAAACAGGTCTACTTCTGACCCCATGGCCGCTGGCAACAATGGTGATGGCACCGCTGGCAGGTTATCTGATAGAACGCGTGCATGCTGGGTTACTTGGAGCTTTAGGGTTGTTTATTATGGCGGCGGGGCTTTTTTCGCTGGTTCTCTTGCCTGCTTCACCTGCCGATATCAATATCATCTGGCCTATGATCTTGTGCGGTGCCGGTTTTGGATTATTCCAGTCACCCAATAACCACACCATTATTACTTCCGCCCCGCGGGAACGTAGCGGCGGTGCCAGTGGCATGTTAGGTACGGCTCGTCTGCTTGGTCAGAGTAGTGGCGCAGCGTTGGTGGCACTGATGTTAAATCAGTTTGGTGATAATGGTACGCACGTCTCGCTGATGACCGCGGCTATTCTGGCAGTAATCGCTGCCGGTGTTAGTGGTTTACGGATCACCCAGCCACGATCCCAGGCATAAAAAAAGCGCGTCAACCTGGACGCGCTTTTTGAGTATTTATTTCATCTTACTTCAGGTATTCACCCGTGCGCAGAGCCTCAATACGTTTATCCAGCGGCGGGTGGGTCATGAACAGCTCGCTCAGCGATTTTGACTTACCGTTAATGCAGAAAGCCATCATGCTGGTTGCTTCTTGCGGTTCATAGCTGGTTTTCAGGCGCTGTAGCGCAGCAATCATTTTTTCACGGCCAACCAATTTGGCTGAACCGGCATCAGCGTGAAATTCACGGTGACGCGAGAACCACATGGTGATAATGCTCGCCAGAATACCAAACACTAACTCCAGTACCGTCGCAACTGCAAAGTAGATCAGCGGGTTGCCGTTACTCTCTTCGCCTTCGTCGCGGTTACCGCCCATGAAGCCAGCGGCCAGTTGTGCCAGAATACGGGAAATAAAGATAACAAAGGTGTTCACCACGCCCTGAATCAGCGTCATGGTAACCATGTCACCATTAGCAATGTGGCTAATTTCGTGGGCAATTACCGCCTCGGCTTCATCCGGGCTCATGTTTTGCAACAAACCCGTGCTGACAGCAACCAGAGAGGCATCCCGGCGCGCACCGGTTGCAAAAGCGTTAATGTCCGGCGCATGGTAGATAGCCACTTGTGGCATAGCAATCCCAGCCTGACGCGCCTGAGTTGCAACAGTATTGATCAGCCAACGTTCCCTTTCGTTACGCGGTTGCTCGATCACTTCCCCGCCAACAGATCGTAATGCCATCCATTTGGACATCAGAAGCGAAACGAAGGAACCACCGAAGCCGAACAGCAAGGCCATAATCATCAGCCCCTGAACGCTGCTCGACTGTATCCCTGTCAGGCTCAGTACCAGCCCGAAAACGACCATAACGGCCAGGTTCGTTAGCAGGAAGAGCGCGATTCGCATCATAATTTTCTTTTTACCTCAGTTTAACAAAACGCAATATGCGATACCCACATCGTATGGGTTACTCGACTATTTTCAAGTCTGGATAGAGCGTAAGTCACCAGAAAGACACAACTTTACATTTTGTAGCATCTGATTTACGGCATCTTGCCGCTGTTAAAAAATCAGGCACAATTTCTTGTGCCTGATTGATGTTACTTGACGGGAGCGGGCTGTTCCACGGGTCTGGCTTTTTCCAGACGCGCCAAATCAAGCGCGATGTTCACTGTCTCATCCAGATATGGATCCGGCTCCTTATAATCTTTTGGCAGATCATCCAGTTTCTTCAATGCCGGTTTTCCTTCGCGTTTAAAGCGATCGTTCAACCGCGCCAGACGCGTCGCATCATCTTCGTTATTCTCTTTTTCACGCACGGCGTAGTTCAGAGAGACGATGTTACGCTTATCCTTCATGGCGTTGAAGCGAGCGATATCCTTCATGATATTCTGGAATTCAGGATCCTTCGCGATACGCGCATTATGTTCCTTCAACAACTCCGGCTCAAATGCCGTTAAGTCTCCTGATTTCACATAGGTTGCTGCGTCGATGCTATCCCACGGCAGCGCATTATCTTCGAATTTCTCACCCGTTTCCGTCTCTTCATTGCCCGTAGGCATGATGATATCTGGCGTTACGCCCTTACGTTGCGTACTGCCACCGTTAACGCGATAGAATTTCTGGATTGTATATTGTACTGAGCCTAACGCAGGCCATTCTGGGCGCAACATCTGATCGTAGATGCGGTTCAGAGAGCGATACTGCTGGACTGTGCCTTTACCAAATGTCGGCTCGCCCACAACCAGCGCGCGACCATAATCCTGCATTGCGGCAGCAAAGATTTCCGAAGCCGAAGCACTGAAACGGTCAACCAGCACCACCAGCGGGCCTTTATAGAAGACCTGGCCGTCGGTATCACTGTCTTCACGGACTTTACCGTTGTTATCGCGAACCTGCACAATCGGACCTGATGGGATAAACAAACCAGAGAGCGATACCGCTTCAGTCAACGCACCGCCACCGTTGCTACGCAGGTCGATGATGACACTGCTGACATTTTGTTTTTCCAGTTTCTGCAGTTGAACTTTGACATCGTCCGTCAAGCCAACATAGAAGCCCGGAATATCCAGCACACCGACTTTTTCTTTGCCAACCGTCTTCACAGACATTTTAACGGCACGGTCTTCCAGACGAATGCGCTCACGCGTCAACGTCACCGTGCGGGTTTTAGTGCCTTTACCCGCAGGTAAAATTTCAAGACGAACCTTACTGCCCTTCGGCCCTTTGATTAAGGCAACAACATCATCAAGACGCCAACCGATCACATCAACCATCGGTTTACCGGTTTGTCCGACCCCGACAATTTTGTCACCAACGCTAATCGCTTTACTTTTCGCAGCCGGACCACCCGCCACCATCGAATTGATAACGGTGTAGTCATCATCCATTTGCAACACTGCGCCAATACCTTCCAGCGATAAGCTCATTTCAGTATTGAACTGTTCGGTATTGCGCGGGGAAAGGTAGTTGGTATGCGGATCAATTTCGCGTGCGAAAGCCGTCATTGCCAGCGAGAAAACATCTTCGCTGTTAGTTTGCGCCAGGCGGCGAATAGCAAATTTGTAACGACGCGTCAGGGTTTCACGAATTTCTTTATCCGTTTTTCCCGCCAGCTTCAGGCTTAACTCGTCGAATTTAACTTTGCTGTCCCACAGCGCGTTTAACTCAGCCTCATTTTTCGGCCAGGGCGCTTTGCTGCGGTCAAGGTTATAAGAATCATTACCGGTAAAATCCATCGGTTTTTCCAGTACCGACAACGCATACTGGTAACGTTCGAAGCGGCGTTTTTGCGCCAGATTGTAAAGATCGTAGAAAACGTCGAGTTTGCCGGAACGAAGTTCATCGCCCAACTCGGTTTTCTTTTTCGCGAATTGTTCGACATCGCTAGCCAACAGCACGTTGTGGCTGTAATCAAGCAGATTCAGGTAGCGGTCAAAGATTTTGGCCGAGAACGCCTGATCGAGGTCGAATTGTCGATAATGGGAACGGGTGAAGCGCGACGTTACGCGCTCACTCACAGTTGCATGCTGCGTCTCTTCCTTTAATACCGGAATCTGATCAGCACGCGTAATATCTTCTACAGCGAAGGTCTGGCCTGCTATTGCAAGCAGGCCAGCTAACGCGGTAAGCCTAAAAAACATGTTCATGCCTGGCCCGGCCTCCGTTTCAGAACACCAGGTGTTCTGCGCGCACAATCAAAGACATACCCGAATTCAGTTGGACGCGGACGCCGTCTTTGGTGATTTCTAATACGGTGGCATCCATCGCGTTTTGACCAGCTTTCACCTTCAGGGCTTGTCCGACAGTCAGAGCTGAAATGTCAGAAACCGGGGTATGCTGTTCTTCGCGAGGTGCTTTTACTGTTTTTGGCGCTTTCTCAGCCGGTTTTTGCGCACGAGGTTTGCGCTCGGCGCCTTCTTTACGGCGTTGCGCAGCAGGACGTGGTTTACGTTCACGACGTGGTGCATCTTCTTTCTCACCAGCAGCGATGGCAGCTTCGCGTTTTTTAGCTTGCTGTTCAGCACGCTGGGCCTGAACGCGCGCTTTCGCTTCTTCAAGCTGCTTGCGAGCATGTTCTACATGTTGCTCGTCCAGCTCACCGCAAGGGTTGCCGTCAAGATCGACACGCGTCGCGCCTGGTTTAACACCATACAGGTAGCGCCAGCTCGAAGTGTAGAGACGTAAAGCGGATCGCAGTTGCGTTTTGCTCAGGTTCATTTCCCCGGCAACACGATCGACCAAATCCTGAAAAATACCGATTTTCAGCGGACGCGCTTCACCTTCCGCACTGAAACAGTGGGGAAAACGTTCGGCCAGAAACGCGATTACTTCTTTACTGCTATTCAACTTAGGTTGATTTTCCATGAAATTTCCTGATTACAACGGACGTAGCCAACAAGCGCAGGCATGAACAGGCGTCATTATAATGACGCCATCAGTAAATGCTACGTTATCCGTTGATTATCCTGCGACGCTCGCAAAGAATTTTTTGTAATCCGTCGTTGCAAGCACCTTTTCAAGCTGTGCCACAAGCTGACGTAAGCCTTGTTCGTCCTCGTCGGTGAAGCGACCGAAGACGGTACTGTCGATGTCGAGAACGCCAATAATCTGATTTTTCACCACCAACGGTAGAACAATTTCAGAATTACTCGCCGCATCACAGGCAATATGTCCATCGAATGCGTGAACATCCTCGATTCGCTGTACTTCGTTACGGGCAACCGCGGTGCCACACACGCCGCGCCCGACGGGGATCCGTACGCAGGCAATTTTGCCCTGAAACGGTCCGAGAACCAACGTCTCATCTTCGAGTAGATAAAACCCCGCCCAATTTACGTCGGCCAGACGTTCGTATAATAACGCGCTGGTATTAGCCAGTGTTGCCAGAAAACTGGTTTCTCCCGCCATCAGCGCATTAAAGTCGCGGTTTAAGTCCGCGTAAAATTCTGTTTTGTTCATTATATAATCACTTGGTTGTCTTACCTGGAACTGCCAGCCTATTAAAATAAGCATTAAATGCGTTAATGCTCAAGATCATTCCCATCATGAGTTAAGATTAGTGTTAATTCTTATTACATTTGGCGCGTCATGGCTCTTTACACCCCACAAGTTACGCCAACAAAAAAAATAACAGTGAGATCAATTGGCGAAGCGTTGCCGCATGGTGATTACCAACGCTGCCCGCAATGTGACATGCTGTTCAGCCTGCCAGAGATAAATTCACACCAAAGTGCCTATTGCCCACGCTGCCAGGCAAAAATCCGTGACGGACGCGACTGGTCGCTAACGCGCCTGGCGGCAATGGCCTTCACAATGCTGTTGCTGATGCCTTTTGCGTGGGGCGAACCACTATTGCATATCTGGTTGTTAGGTATTCGTATTGACGCCAACGTAATGCAAGGCATCTGGCAAATGACCAAACAGGGAGATGCGGTAACGGGCGCAATGGTTTTTTTCTGCGTTATCGGTGCCCCCCTCATTCTGGTGACATCTATTGCCTGGTTGTGGTTTGGTAATCGGCTGGGAATGAATTTACGTCCGGTGTTGCTGATGCTTGAGCGGCTGAAAGAGTGGGTAATGCTGGATATCTACCTGGTCGGCATTGCCGTTGCCTCTATAAAGGTGCAGGACTATGCCCATATCCAGGCCGGTGTCGGCCTATTCTCTTTTGTAGCGCTGGTTATTTTAACGACGGTGACGTTGTCACATCTTAATGTTGAACAGTTGTGGGAGCGATTTTACCCTGAACGCCCTGCCACGCGTAGGGATAAAAAACTACGCGTTTGTCTGGGGTGTCACTTTACCGGCTACCCTGATCCGCGCGGTCGCTGTCCCCGTTGCCATATCCCGCTTCGCCTGCGTCGCCATCATAGTATTCAAAAATGTTGGGCGGCGCTGTTAGCTTCAATCATCTTGTTGTTTCCTGCCAACCTGTTACCTATTTCGATCATTTATCTGAACGGTGGTCGACAAGAAGATACGATCCTTTCCGGGATTATGTCGCTGGCGAACAGCAATATTGCCGTTGCCGGAATCGTATTTATCGCCAGTATTCTGGTGCCATTTACCAAAGTGATTGTTATGTTCACTTTATTGTTGAGCATTCATTTTAAGTGCCAACAGGGGTTACGTACACGAATAATGTTACTGCGAATAGTGACCTGGATTGGCCGCTGGTCGATGCTGGATCTGTTTGTCATTTCTTTAACCATGTCGCTGATTAATCGCGATCAAATCCTCGCTTTTACTATGGGACCGGCTGCGTTTTATTTCGGCGCAGCGGTTATTTTGACTATTCTTGCAGTGGAATGGCTGGACAGCCGCTTACTTTGGGATGCACATGAGTCAGGAAACGCCCGCTTCGACGACTGAAGCGCAAATTAAAACTAAACGCCGTATCTCACCTTTCTGGCTACTGCCATTCATCGCGCTAATGATAGCCGGTTGGCTAATTTGGGGGAGTTATCAGGATCGAGGCAATACCGTCACCATCGATTTTATGTCGGCGGATGGCATTGTTCCGGGTCGCACACCTGTTCGCTATCAGGGCGTTGAAGTCGGAACGGTGCAGGATGTCAGTCTGAGCGACGATCTGCGTAAGATTGAAGTGAAGGTCAGCATCAAGTCCGATATGAAAGATGCGTTGCGCGAAGAGACGCAGTTCTGGCTGGTGACGCCAAAAGCTTCGCTGGCAGGTGTTTCCGGGCTGGATGCGCTGGTCGGCGGAAACTATATCGGCATGATGCCAGGTAAAGGTAAAGAGCAAGATCACTTTGTCGCCCTCGATACCCAGCCCAAATATCGGCTGGATAATGGTGATCTTATGATCCATCTGCAAGCCCCCGATCTTGGTTCGCTGAACAGCGGCTCGTTGGTCTATTTCCGCAAAATCCCGGTGGGGCGAGTCTATGACTATGC
Organism: Escherichia sp. MOD1-EC6098; assembly: GCF_002965865.1. NCBI lineage: Bacteria > Pseudomonadati > Pseudomonadota > Gammaproteobacteria > Enterobacterales > Enterobacteriaceae > Escherichia > Escherichia sp. MOD1-EC6098. Next base: position 5,886 of record NZ_PTSN01000021.1, on the reverse strand, counting down.
GATCAATCCCAATAAGCAAGGCGTGGTGATTGATGTCCTGATTGAGCGGCGCTTTACCGACCTGGTGAAAAAAGGCAGTCGCTTCTGGAACGTTTCTGGCGTTGATGCCAATGTCAGTATCAGTGGCGCGAAGGTGAAACTGGAAAGTCTGGCTGCTCTGGTTAACGGTGCGATTGCCTTCGACTCGCCGGAAGAGTCGAAACCTGCCGATCCGGAAGATACCTTTGGTCTGTATGAAGATCTCGCCCACAGCCAGCGTGGGGTGCTCATAAAACTGGATCTGCCAAACGGAGTCGGATTAAGCGCCGATTCAACGCCGCTCATGTACCAGGGACTGGAAGTCGGGCAACTGACCAAACTGAATTTAAATCCAGGTGGCAAAGTTACTGGTGAAATGACCGTTGATCCCAGCGTAGTTACCCTACTTCGTGAAAATACTCGCATTGAGTTACGTAACCCGAAATTATCCCTCAGCGATGCCAATCTGAGTTCCCTACTGACCGGCAAAACCTTCGAACTGGTGCCAGGTAATGGCGAGCCACGCAAAGAGTTTGTTGTTGTGCCTGGCGAGAAAGCCCTGCTGCATGAACCGGATGTTATGACGCTGACCCTGACCGCGCCGGAAAGTTACGGTATTGATGCCGGTCAGCCGTTAATTCTGCATGGTGTACAGGTAGGCCAGGTAATTGAACGTAAACTTACCAGCAAAGGCGTCACCTTTACCGTTGCCATCGAACCGCAGCATCGTGAACTGGTAAAAGGTGACAGCAAATTTGTCGTTAATAGCCGTGTTGACGTGAAAGTGGGACTGGATGGCGTCGAGTTCCTCGGTGCCAGCGCCTCAGAATGGCTCAACGGTGGCATCCGCATTCTGCCGGGCGAAAAAGGCGAGATGAAAGCCAGCTATCCGCTGTATGCCAATCTGGAAAAAGCCCTGGAAAACAGCCTTAGCGATTTGCCTACAACGACCGTGAGTTTGAGCGCGGAAACGCTGCCAGATGTGCAGGCGGGATCGGTAGTGCTGTACCGCAAATTTGAGGTTGGTGAAGTTATTACCGTACGTCCTCGGGCCAATGCCTTTGATATCGATCTGCATATTAAGCCGGAATATCGCAATCTCCTGACCAGCAACAGTGTGTTCTGGGCGGAAGGTGGCGCAAAAGTTCAGCTTAACGGCAGCGGCCTGACCGTACAGGCATCACCGCTTTCACGGGCATTAAAGGGGGCTATCAGTTTCGATAACCTCAGCGGTGCCAGCGCCAGTCAGCGTAAAGGCGACAAGCGAATTCTATATGCTTCCGAAACAGCCGCTCGTGCGGTTGGCGGGCAGATTACGCTCCATGCTTTCGATGCCGGAAAACTGGCTGTTGGTATGCCAATTCGCTATCTCGGTATTGATATCGGGCAGATCCAGACGCTGGATCTGATCACCGCACGCAATGAAGTACAGGCAAAAGCGGTGCTCTATCCGGAATATGTCCAGACCTTCGCCCGCGGAGGTACGCGCTTCTCGGTGGTCACACCACAGATTTCGGCAGCGGGCGTTGAGCACCTTGATACCATCCTTCAGCCGTATATCAATGTCGAACCTGGTCGGGGTAATCCTCGCCGTGACTTTGAGTTGCAAGAAGCCACCATTACCGATTCTCGTTACCTTGATGGCTTAAGCATTATTGTTGAAGCGCCAGAAGCCGGGTCATTAGGCATTGGTACTCCGGTACTGTTCCGTGGTCTGGAAGTAGGTACGGTTACCGGAATGACGCTGGGGACATTGTCAGATCGGGTGATGATTGCGATGCGCATCAGTAAGCGATACCAGCACCTGGTGCGTAACAATTCCGTCTTCTGGCTGGCATCGGGCTACAGTCTGGACTTTGGCCTGACGGGTGGTGTGGTGAAAACCGGCACCTTTAATCAGTTTATCCGTGGAGGGATCGCCTTCGCTACCCCACCAGGAACGCCACTGGCACCGAAAGCTCAGGAAGGCAAACACTTCCTGTTGCTGGAAAGCGAACCGAAAGAGTGGCGTGAATGGGGCACCGCCCTGCCTCGTTAATCTCCTCCTGCTCCGGCGTGCCTGCGCCGGAGCGTTTATGCTAAACTGCGCGCCTGTTTTTTTCCGCTGGTACATACTTGTGGCTCAACACACCGTTTATTTCCCGGACGCCTTTTTGACGCAAATGCGCGAAGCGATGCCTTCGACGCTCTCTTTTGATGATTTTCTCGCCGCCTGCCAGCGCCCGTTGCGCCGCAGCATTCGCGTTAATACGCTGAAAATCTCCGTTGCTGATTTCCTGCAATTAACCGCACCTTACGGCTGGACGTTAACACCGGTTCCCTGGTGTAAGGAAGGTTTCTGGATTGAACGTGACGATGAAGAGGCATTACCGTTGGGCAGTACCGCCGAACATTTAAGTGGCCTGTTTTATATTCAGGAAGCCAGTTCGATGTTACCGGTTGCGGCGTTGTTTGCCGATGGTAACTCCCCGCAACGGGTGATGGATGTGGCGGCTGCGCCGGGATCAAAAACCACGCAGATTGCTGCGAGTATGAATAATGAAGGCGCGATCCTTGCCAATGAGTTTTCCGCCAGCCGGGTAAAGGTGTTACATGCCAATATCAGCCGCTGCGGTATCAGTAACGTAGCTTTAACGCATTTTGATGGCCGCGTGTTTGGTGCAGCATTGCCAGAAATGTTCGACGCCATTTTGCTGGATGCTCCCTGCTCCGGCGAAGGTGTGGTACGTAAAGACCCCGACGCGCTGAAAAACTGGTCACCGGAAAGCAACCTGGAAATCGCCGCCACCCAGCGTGAACTGATTGACAGTGCATTTCATGCCTTACGTCCTGGCGGTACGCTGGTTTACTCGACCTGTACCTTAAACCGTGACGAAAACGAAGCCGTTTGCCTGTGGCTGAAAGAGACTTATCCCGATGCAGTAGAGTTTTTGCCGTTGGGCGATCTCTTCCCTGATGCAAAAAAAGCGCTGACCGAAGAAGGCTTCTTGCACGTCTTCCCACAAATTTATGACTGCGAAGGCTTCTTCGTTGCTCGTCTGCGTAAAACTCAGGCCATTCCTGCCTTACCCGCACCGAAATACAAAGTGGGCAATTTCCCGTTTAGCCCAGTAAAAGATCGCGAAACCGCACAAATTCGGCAGGCGGCTGCGAATGTTGGCTTACAGTGGGACAAAAACCTGCGTCTCTGGCAGCGTGATAAAGAAATCTGGTTATTCCCGGTGGGCATTGAAGCGTTGATCGGTAAAGTCCGATTTTCTCGTCTGGGAGTAAAACTTGCCGAAACGCATAACAAAGGTTACCGCTGGCAGCATGAAGCGGTCATTGCCCTTGCCTCACCCGACCACGCTAACGCGTTTGAACTAACACCACAAGAAGCAGAAGAGTGGTATCGTGGGCGCGATGTTTACCCGCAGACCGCACCAACCGGGGATGATGTGTTGGTCACCTTCCAGCGCCAGCCAATCGGTTTAGCCAAACGTATTGGCTCGCGACTGAAAAACAGTTACCCGCGTGAGCTAGTGCGCGACGGAAAACTTTTTACGGGTAAAGCCTGACAGTACACAAAAAGCGCACGTTTTGACTGGCGAATCTGACTGCCTTGACTAGGCTGAAAAATGGTGCGATCGGACTGGTCGTACCACAACCAGCACTTCAATGGAGAGCACGAAGATGAAAACCAGTGTGCGCATAGGCGCTTTTGAAATCGATGACGGCGAGTTACACGGCGAATCGCCTGGTGACCGAACGTTGACCATTCCCTGTAAATCTGACCCGGATTTATGTATGCAACTGGATGCCTGGGACGCCGACACCAGCATTCCTGCCCTGCTAAACGGCGAACACTCTGTCCTTTACCGTACCCGCTACGATCAACAGTCCGATGCCTGGATTATGCGTCTTGCCTGATCCAAAAAGAACCCGTCGGCATGACGGGTTATTTATCCCGGTTATTTTCCCGTTGTAAAATCTCTCCTAAACTTAACGGTACGGCAACGCACTTCGAGGATGAAATGTTCGCGCTGGTACTTTTTGTTTGCTATCTGGACGCTGGTTGTGAAGATATTGTGGTTGATGTCTACAATACGGAACAGCAGTGCCTCTACTCAATGGACGATCAACGGATCCGCCACGGTGGCTGTTTTCCCGTTGAAGATTTCATTGATGGGTTCTGGCGGCCTGCGCAAGATTACAGTGACTTTTAATTACTGGAGTCGTTCCAACGTGAGTGTTCCACCAAAGACCGCGCCGGTATCAATATAATGCAAGTTACCGATATCTACGCGATGACGTAATGGCGTATGACCAAACCAGAAATGATCAGCGCCGGTAATTCCCTGCCCTTTTCGGCCTTCACGCAATCGCGAGCGACTCCACAACACCTGATGCAGATCGACTTCCTTATGCCACTCATAAATATCATTGGGGTAATCCGCATGGGCGATGACATGCAGTCCGCTACTACAGCTTAATTCAATTATCCACGGCAAAGACCCGCACTTTTCCAGCGCCCTTCTCGCTTGCTCACGTTGGTGCTCTGTCAGTGCGGCAAACCAGTCGCCACCATTCATAAACCACAAAGACATCTGCTGCGATGCCAGCGCATCCATCGCCATCTGCTCATGATTGCCTCTTACCGCCCTGACCCAGCGTTGATCCAGTAATTGCAGGCAACGCAAACTCTCCGGGCCACGATCGATAACGTCACCAACCGAGATTAACAAGTCTTGCCACGGGTCAAACCGGCAGAACCATAATTTCTCTCGCAGTTGCGCCAGGCAGCCATGAATATCACCCACCAGCCAAATATGTCGCCACTGACTACCATCAATTCTCTGATAGATGTGGCCTGCCTGTTTCATCAATTCCTTACTCCCGCGCATAAGATCACATTATTTTAACAAAAATGTTAAAAAAGCCTGGACTGAAGCAGTAGAGTGTGTGTTATGGTTGATTGTGAAGTCAGTGAGGGAAAAGCAGTAATGCCATTATCAAACTGGCTTTATAGATAAAAAGAGACCGAACACGATTCCTGTTTTCGTCAACAAACAAGAAACCCTTTTTAAATTAATGTGTTAAACAAAATCACGCTCATCTTTTAATCCCAAACACGTACCATTGCATATTAATGCATTCAATTAGTTACCATTTTTTTCGAGTTTTTTAGAGAAAATTTCGGGACTATTTCAGACCAATCCAGGCAGAAATAAGCAATCTATGAGTTGAATAATTTCTCAACAATTATGTAAGATTATTTCCGGCTGACTTTCATTCAGTTTCGCATTATCGAACGTACGTCAGCCAGCTGCGGCACGTTCTTGCATACGACGTGCCGCAGCTTCTGTTATTCCACGATAAAATTCCTAACCGAATTCAAATCCTCCAGACTATTCAGTTCATCCTTCATCTCACGCTGGCGACGATATATCTCGTCATTGCGATCGACCTGTGCCTGCGCCATTGCAGTAAGCAGCTCATCCAGTTTCTGCATCGACAGTTTCACCTGCTGGTTTTCCGCATCGCCCCATACCATGGTTTTTCGCGCTGTGTCAGACTTTGATGCCATTACTGCCGGATAAAGACGAGCCATTGAGTCGGGGCCAGCATTCCAGGTACGACCGTTCCATTCGAACGTGAACGGCAGTGCTTCCTGTTCTGTTCGCCACGCCTCGATTTCCCGCTTTTTGGCATCTTTTGCCGCTGCGATAAGTTCAGGCGTGACTGTAAACGGGGCGATTTCACCCCATTTGCCGCTCTGTAACTCTTCCCAGATGCGCTGGCCTGTCGGGGCGCTATCGTCCTGCATGGCGGTATACGGGACGAATTCCCTTTCACCTTCAAATAGCACCTCGCAGTCAACCGCACCAT
>NZ_PTSN01000020.1:0-95358 GCF_002965865.1 Escherichia sp. MOD1-EC6098 | reverse complement strand
TGAGCCAGTTTCTGGTTGCCGCTAACCGTATCGCGTTTATTGACCCGGCAAACGGGAATGAAACGCCGATGTTTGTGGCGCAGGGCAACCAGATATTCATGAACGACGTGTTCCTGAAGCGCCTGACAGCCCCCACCATTACCAGCGGTGGCAGTCCTCCGGTATTTTCCCTGACATCAGACGGAAAGCTGACCGCTAAAAATGCGGATATCAGTGGTAGTGTGAATGCGAACTCAGGAACGCTCAACAATGTCACGATTAACCAGAACTGTACGATTAAGGGCATGCTGGAGGCGACTCAGGTCAGAGGTGACTTCGTTAAAGCTGTATCCAAATCATTTCCGAAACAGGCTGGTACGTGGGGTAACACGGAAACACCAAACGGGACGGTTACAGTCACCATCAGCGATGATCATAACTTTGACCGTCAAATCATTATTCCGCCCATTATCTTTAACGGAATAGCGTATAGCGATCCGGGAAGTGGTAATAACCCGGGAGGTACAAGATACACGGGTTATGGTTTTGAAGTTCGCAAAAACGGTGTATTAATCGCATCCAGAGAAACTAAAGGGGCCATTCCCGGTAGCTACAGTGCGGTTATTGATATGCCGAGTGGCAGGGGAAGCGTCACTCTGGAGTTTAAGGTTTTCCATAAAGGCAATCAGTGGGCAGGTAATATCACCGACTGTACGGTGATTGTGACCAAAAAAGCCGCTTCCGGCATCAGTATTCGTTGAAATTGTTATAACCCATATAAGGGCACCAGAAATGGTGCCTTTTTTATTGCAGAAAAGCGAGAGGTAATTATGCGTAAACTTTATGCCGCCATTTTTTCCGCAGCCATCTGTCTGGCCGTATCCGGTGCGCCTGCATGGGCATCTGAACATCAGTCCACGCTGAGCGCGGGGTATCTTCATGCCTCGACGAACGTTCCCGGCAGCGATGATCTTAACGGGATTAACGTGAAATACCGTTATGAGTTTACGGACACACTGGGGCTGGTGACGTCATTCAGCTATGCAGGAGACAAGAATCGCCAGCTTACCCATTACAGCGATACCCGCTGGCATGAAGATTCCGTGCGTAACCGCTGGTTCAGCGTGATGGCGGGGCCGTCTGTGCGCGTGAATGAATGGTTCAGCGCGTATGCGATGGCGGGTATGGCTTACAGCCGTGTTTCGACTTTCTCCGGAGATTATATCCGCGTAACTGACAACAAGGGGAAAACGCACGATGTGCTGACCGGAAGTGATGACGGTCGCCACAGCGACACGTCTCTGGCATGGGGGGCTGGCGTGCAGTTTAACCCGACCGAATCCGTGGCCATTGATATTGCTTATGAAGGTTCCGGCAGTGGCGACTGGCGCACTGACGGTTTCATCGTTGGTGTCGGTTATAAATTCTGATTAGCCAGGTAACACAGTGTTATGACAGCCCGCCGGTTCAGGCGGGCTTTTTTGTGGAGTGGATATGGCAGCAGTAAAAATCTCAGGTGTGCTGAAAGATGGTGCGGGAAAACCAATACAGAACTGCACTATTCAACTGAAGGCAAAGCGTAACAGCACCACGGTACTGGTCAACACAGTGGCCTCTGAAAATCCGGATGAAGCCGGGCGTTACAGCATGGATGTTGAGTATGGCCAGTACAGCGTCACCCTGCTGGTTGAAGGTTTTCCGCCTTCACATGCCGGGACCATTACCGTCTATGAAGGTTCCAGTCCGGGGACGCTGAATGATTTTCTCGGTGCCATGACGGAAGATGATGTCATGCCGGAGGCATTGCGCCGTTTTCAGGAAATGGTGGAAGAAGCGGCACGCAACGCCGAAGCCGCCTCTCAGAGCGCAGCGGCGGCAAAGAAATCCGAAACTGCAGCGGCATCATCGAAGAACGCGGCGAAAACCTCAGAAACGAATGCAGCTAACAGCGCACAGGCGGCAGCGACCTCACAGACTGCATCGGCAAACTCCGCGACAGCAGCCAAAAAATCAGAAACCAATGCGAAAAACAGCGAGACAGCCGCAAAGACGAGCGAAACCAACGCAAAGTCCAGCCAGACGGCAGCGAAAACCAGCGAAACGAATGCCAAAGCCAGTGAAACTGCGGCGAAAAACAGCCAGGATGCAGCGGCCCAAAGCGAGAGTGCCGCAGCTGGTTCTGCAAGTGCGGCGGCTTCTTCTGCCACTGCATCAGCCAACAGTCAAAAAGCTGCAAAAACCAGCGAAACCAACGCAAAGTCCAGCCAGACGGCAGCGAAAACCAGCGAAACGAATGCCAAAGCCAGTGAAACTGCGGCGAAAAGCAGTCAGGATGCAGCAGCCGAAAGCGAGAGTGCTGCAGCTGGCTCTGCAAGCGCGGCGGCTGCTTTTGCCACTGCATCAGCCAACAGTCAAAAAGCTGCAAAAACCAGTGAAACCAACGCAAAGGCGAGCGAGACTGCGGCGGCTAACTCGGCGAAAGCATCCGCTGCAAGCCAGACGGCTGCAAAAGCAAGTGAAGACGCAGCCAGAGAGTATGCAAGCCAGGCTGCGGAGCCGTATAAACAAGTATTGCAGCCGCTTCCCGATGTGTGGATACCGTTTAACGATTCACTGGATATGATTACGGGCTTTTCGCCGTCATATAAAAAGATTGTTATTGGTGATGATGAAATAACGATGCCTGGCGATAAGGTTGTAAAGTTTAAACGCGCATCAAAAGCAACTTACATTAATAAATCTGGTGTGCTGACAGAGGCTGCCATTGACGAGCCACGGTTTGAACGTGATGGCCTGCTTATTGAGGGGCAAAGAACAAACTACATGCTCAATTCGGAAAACCCTGCCAGTTGGGGGCGATCGTCAAATATGGATGTGCCCGAAACAGGGACGGATAGTTTTGGTTTTACCTATGGAAAGTTTGTCTGCAACGATTCTCTGATTGGGCAAACCTCAGCCATTAATATGGCATCAATTGCTGCAACAAAGTCAGTTGATGTCTCAGGCGATAATAAACACGTGACAACCTCATGTCGTTTTAAAACAGAACTGCAGGTAAGGTTGCGTATCCGGTTTGATAAATATGACGGTAGCGCAACAACTTTTCTTGGTGATGCGTATATTGATACACAAACGCTTGAAATTAATATGACAGGCGGTGCTGCCTCAAGGATTACTGCGAGAGTCAGAAAGGACGAAGCTACCGGATGGATTTTTGCAGAGGCAACAATTCAGGCAATTGATGGGGAGTTAAAAATAGGTTCTCAGATACAGTATTCTCCTAAGCAGGGCGGGGCAACCGTATCTGGTGACTATATTTATCTGGCCACCCCACAAGTAGAAAATGGGCCTTGTGTATCATCTTTTATTATATCAGGAACGACGGCGGCGACCCGCGCAAGCGATATAGTTACAGTTCCCATTAAGAATAATCTTTATAATCTTCCTTTTACGGTTCTTTGTGAGGTACATAAGAACTGGTATAAAACGCCAAATGCAGCTCCGCGTGTTTTTGACACCGGCGGTCATCAAACCGGAGCGGCTATTATTCTTGGCTTCGGTCGTTCAACAGATTACGACGGATTTCCTTATTGCGATATTGGTGGAGCTAACAGACGGGTAAACGAAAACGCATCGCTTGAAAAAATGGTTATGGGGATGCGTGTAAAGTCAGATCAGTCTACGTGCTCAGTAAGTAACGGGCGTATATCCAGCGAAACAAAAACCACATGGTCCTGTATTCAGAACACCGCAATTATCCGTATTGGAGGCCAGACTACTGCCGGGTTACGTCATTTATTTGGTCATGTCAGGAATTTCAGAATATGGCACAAGGCATTGACTGATGCTCAGGTGGGGGAGTCAATCTAATGAAAGATTTAACACTCAAATTTGCAGACAGGGCCGACTTTTCGGCCTTTATGGAGAGCACTGGCTATTATGATGACGAGTCGATGCAGGATAATATTCTTATTGACGTGATAGGTAACGTGTACAAAGAAACCGGAGAACTGACTGAAGATGGCGAACCGGTATGTGTTAAGGAAGACGGATATTTTGTAAACGTGCGCATCATTAATGATGCAAAAAAATCGTCAATATTCGATAAATACGCGGTTGTTGTTGAGCATCAACTTCGTGGCTGGATGTGAGGGAGACAAATGGCTACATCGACAGTAATTCCAGGAGATATCACCACGCTAAAGGGAGATGTCAGTAAAACTAAGGAAGATATTTCCTCAATTAACGGAAAAGTATCAACGCTTCAGACTGATATGACCAGTGCAAAGCAGGATATCAGCACCAGATACACAAAAACTGAAGTTGATAATAAGCTGAAAAACAAACTGGAAGTGAACGATCTGGAAAGCGGTCGTTATGGTGGAGATTTTTACCCGCTGACTGGCCGTGAAGCGTTTTATTTATGGGAATTGGGCACGACTACAGCGGCGGCAAATCTTTATCTTAATCCTGACCCTGCAATTTCGTCTGTACTGCGGTCAACATCGTCTATTCGCTATAAACATTCAGTAGAGACAATAGATTCAGAGCACGCCGATCTCATTTTCAGGATGCGCCCTGTGTGGTACAGGTCGCAATGCGAAAATGACAGGAGTGACTGGGGATTCTACGGATTGATTGCCGAGGAAGTGGGAGAAATTGCTCCTCAGTTTGTACACTGGCGACCAGCTAACGAAGATGATGCTCCTGAAGCTATTTCCAGCAATGGCCTTGTTGCCGAAGGTGTAATGTACGAACGTCTGGTTGTTCCACTGATTCACCATATCCAGAAACTGACTGAAAGAGTTGATGAACTTGAGTCAGAATTAAAGTTGTTATCAACTTCCCGAAGTGATATCTGATAAAGGAGGAGTAATGGATATAACACCTTTCCTTCATGCACTTTGTGCTGTGGCTGCGCAGCTACTGATTGGTCTTTTTACCGGAAACTGGGCTTACGGGGCGATAGCCGGTTGTACGTTCTTCATTGCGCGTGAACACACCCAGGCAGAATATCGCTGGATTGAAATGTTCGGGCATGGCAAGCGGATTAACATGCCGTGGTGGGGCGGTTTTGATCCTCGTGCATGGGATGTGGCAAGTCTGATGGATTTTGCGGTGCCCGCGGTGGCGTGTCTGCTGGTCTGGCTGTTTATCCGTTAAACATAAAAAGCCGCAGCAACTTGTCGTGGCAGAATACTGCGGCTGGCTGGTGAACTTCCGATAATTTGATTATTAAATAATTTCCAGCTGTTATTGATTTTACGTATTTTTTGTATGGGAGAATTTGCACCTCCTCCCAACGTCCGTCCATGACTTTCTGGACTGCTGTGTACTAGCGGACAATGCTGCCCTCGGATGTTGTGCTAATTGGGGGATAACAGATCCTGTCTATGAGCGTTTCCCTTTGTGCGTGCGTTGAAGCTGATAACGGTAAACGTCATGATGAACACAACCGCGAATAAGACGACAATCGTCGGAGCTGGTGCGCTGTCGATAAAAAAGGACAGCCAAACACCAGTCATTGAGACTATTACCGATATGCCAGTCGCCAGTAGGAGCGCAATATGAAAGCGTTGTGTCAGGAGTACCGCAATGGCGCCAGGCGCAATGAGCAGAGAAATGGAGAGAATGATACCTACTGCTTTCAGCGTCGCCACAATGGTCAGGGAAACCATGCACAGCAGCCCATAATGCAGCCATCTCGTATGCAAACCGCTTACCTTCGCCTGTTGATAATCAAAGCTGAACAGCAAAAAATCCCGCCATTTTACGCTAATAACAAGTGTAACCAGCCCGGCAATAATCACCGTCTGGATTATATCGCCGATGGTTACCCCGAGCATGTCGCCGAAAAGAATATGGTCAAGATGTACGTCTGGTTTGACTGCAATATACAAGATCAGACCTGCGGCAAACATGCCAGAAAAAACAATCCCCATCACTGTATCTTGCTTGATTCGGCTGTTGTCTTTCAGGTATCCCGTCGCCACCGCGCAGAATACTCCGGCGATAAATGCCCCTGTAGCCAGAGGTAACCCCAGAATCCAGGCAAGCACGATGCCAGGAAAAACCGCATGACTCATCGCGTCACCCATCAGTGCCCAACCTTTCAGGACCAGAAAGACCGACAGCAGCGCACAGGGTATGGAAACTACCAGTGAAATCAGCAGTGCGTGACTCATAAAGGTGAACTGCAGTGGCTCCAGTAATAATGCCATCATGAGCGATCCTCCAGCGCTTTATGCGCACGCCGACGATTTGCCAAAAGCCCATGGGTGGGCGCAAATACAAATGCTAAAAGAAACAGCAGTGTCTGCGCTACCACGATGATTCCACCTGTCGCGCCGTCCAGAAAGTAACTGACCCACGCGCCGAGGAAACTGGTTACACTGCCAATAGTTACAGCAATTATGAGCAGGCGGGGAAAACGATCGGTTAACAACCATGCTGTTGCACCGGGAGTCACCACCAGACAGATCACCAGAAAGGCACCAACCGTTTGCAGCGCCGCAACGGTCGAAACCGACAGCAGGGTGAAGAAGAGGATTTTTAATCTGCCCGGATGCAATCCAATAGCACGGGCGTGATTCTCGTCGAAAAAGGTCACCATAAGATCTTTCCATTTGAAAAAAAGCACGATGATCGAGAGAATGCCAATGATAGTGAGTTGCAGGATATCCGCCGGATCGATTGCCAGAATATTGCCCAATACGATGGTCTGAATGTTCACGGATGTCGGGTTCAATGACACCATAAACAGCCCCAGGCCAAAAAAGGAGGAGAAGATCAGGCCGATGATGGCATCTTCTTTTAAGCGAGTGCGTTGGTTAAGAAACAGCATGCTGCCCGCTGCCAGTCCGCCGGAAAAGAAGGCTCCCAGAGAAAACGGAAGCCCCAGCATATATGCCCCCGCAACACCCGGGACAATAGAGTGCGACAGCGCATCGCCAATCAGCGACCAGCCTTTTAGCATCAGATAGCATGACAGGAAAGCGCAGAGACCGCCGACCATCGCCGAGACCCACATCGCATTGAGCATATATTCATAGCTGAAGGGTTCCAGTAGCACGTTCATCTTGCTTCCCTCTGCACCGCTGACGGTCGATGTGCCACAAAAGGGCGTTCATCGTCAGTAATAATGCTTTCTTCCGAGCCGTTAAGTGTGACATGGCGCAGTACGCCGCTAAAAGCCAGCTCCAGGTTCTCGGCTGTAAAAGTGGTGTCTGTCGGCCCGCTTGCCAGGACGGTGCCTTTGACCATGACCGTATAATCGCAAAATGTCGTGACTGAGCCGAGATTGTGCGTTGAGACAAGCATCGTCTTGCCTTCCGCGCGTAACTCCCTCAACAGGCTGATGATTTTCGCTTCGGTTTTCACATCAACGCCGGTAAAAGGTTCATCCAGCAGGATCACATCACCCTGCTGTGCAATCGCTCTCGCCAGAAAGACGCGTTTCTTTTGTCCACCGGAAAGCTCGCCGATTTGTCGATGGCGAAAATCCACCATATCGACACGTTCCAGCGCATCGGTGACAATCTGACGATCCCTCTTTTTGGCTATACGCAACATACCCATGTGCCCATAGCGGCCCATCATCACCACATCTTCCACCAGTACAGGAAATGACCAGTCAACCTCTTCTGACTGAGGGACGTAGGCAACCAGGTTTTTCTGTAGCGCCTGTCGCGTGGGAATACCCAGAACAGATATCTTTCCGCTGGTCAGACGCACAAATCCCATAATCGCTTTAAACAACGTCGATTTTCCGGAACCGTTTACCCCAACCAGAGCGGCAATAGATCCACTTGGTACTGTGAAGGATGCATCGCGCAGTGCTGTGTGCCCGTTACGCCAGGTGACAGTAACATCATTAACGACAATGCCTGCAGATTGCATCATTATTTCTCCCTTTTCCCGGCATTAATTCCCTGTACCAGCGTACTGGTAGTAACCTTAAGAAGGTCGATATACGTAGGTACCGGGCCGTTTTCTGTGCTCAGGGAATCGACATAGAGCACACCGCCGTAGTGTGCGCCGGTTTCACGCGCAACCTGACGCGCTGGTTTATCGGAAATCGTACTCTCGCTAAAGACTGCCGGGATATGATTTTTCTTAACTATATCAACAACCTTACGTACCTGCTGCGGTGTTCCTTGTTGATCGGCATTAATCGGCCACAGATAAAGCTCTTTTAGCCCCAAATCGCGTGCGAGATAAGAAAAAGCCCCTTCACTGGTGACCATCCATCGCTGATTCTCAGGGAGTTCCGTAATCTGCTTACGCAGGGGGGCAAGGGTTTGGGTAATCTTGGCTTTATAAGTATCGGCATTACGTTGGTAGGTTTGTGCATTTGCCGGATCGTATTTTATCAACGCATCACGAATATTATCGACGTAAATCAGAGCATTATCTGGCGACATCCATGCATGGGGGTTAGGTTTGCCCTCATAGGGTCCTTCAGTGATCCCTACAGGCGTCACACCCGAAGAGACAATTACTTCTGGAACCCCATTGAGATGCTGGTAAAAGCGTTGGAACCACAATTCCAGATTCATACCATTGGCGAGAATCAGTTGTGCACCCTGCGCACGTTTAATATCGCCAGGGGTAGGCTGATACTCATGAATTTCTGCACCAGGCTTGGTTATGGATGAGACTTCTGCAGCATCTCCCGCCACGTTTTTGGCCATATCCGCGATGATGGTAAATGTTGTAATGACCTTGAATTTTTCAGTTGCACTTGCCTGAAATGCGATCGAGCAGGTGAGTGCGAGGCCTCCCAAGAGCATGGTTACTTTTTTTATTGAGCGCATAATTTAGTACCTATAGTGAGCAAAATTAGAACAAACATAGCAACGGCTATGTTTTATAGCATAACCTATACAGAATGAAAATGATTATCATTAACATCTTTGAGGCCCAAAACAGGGATTAGTTTGTTTCCTGCTGGATGAAAGGACTCTTGGGATAGCAAATGCCGCACGAAGAGCAGCATTACATGATGTTTTGTCGAATGAGCTACGAATCCTGATAGAAATACGAAACAAGCTAGCACATGGACAATGGATCTATCCCTTCAATAATGAAGGAAATACTGTGGACCCTGATAAATATAAATTAATCAATAAAGAAAACTTGCAGTCACTCCAATTCAAATATTCATTAGCACAGCATTTAGTTGACGCTGTACATGATTTGGTTGTAAGTCCTACGACATTCGAACAAGATTTCGAAAGCCATTTTTAAAAATTATATCAAGTACGAACAAACTTAGTGACAAAAGACTACGAAAAATATAAAACAATTTTAGTATTAAGTAGAGAGAAATTTCGTTCTGCTAGGACGCAGCAATAGGTTCATGAGATTCTCTGATACTTGTTACCTTAGTAAGCCTTAAATTTTTAAAAATTCTTTTACGTCCACTTCTCGCTCATAACAGGCATTAACTACATTTATCTTCATTGGCTATGCAAGTCGTAATAAAAGGTGGGACAAAACTGAGACACATAAGGTCTCACAAAGGTCTGCAAGGCCTCACATATATTGAGATGTTAATAAAATGTAGACTTGTAATTTTGATATAAATGGTAGATAAAACCTTTCCCCAAAATAAAAACGAACGTCAATGAAATCAAACGGTTGAATAAAGTTGATTTTGGCTAATAAAAAAACAATAAAATAATTTTTATCATTAAATATCAATGGCTTGAACTTGATGTTTTTATATACTGCTGCGCCATATGGGCTGGACTGAAGCCGCAGACCTGATTGTTAAAGGTATGGAAGGCGCAATCAATGCGAAGACCGTAACCTATGACTTCGAACGTCTGATGGAAGGCGCTAAGCTGCTGAAATGTTCAGAGTTTGGCGATGCGATCATCAAGAACATGTAATTACTATATGTGTTAAATATTATAACGGGCGTATAACACGCCCGTTGTTTTATGTAAGTTTTCTAACGGTTATCAAAATAAGTTATCAAAACCTCTTAGTTGTTTGGGGTCGGTTGGTCAGTCAGATGACAGTTCTACGGCCAGGTTCCTATTAGACATTCCTCTATTTGGTGGACGCTCGTTAATATTTAGATCCGCTATGTGTCAGGTGCGGACATTGTTATAAATGCCAATTGATATAACGTCAGCTCGTTTATCTCATCTTACAGAACCTCAACAACTTCAAACTCTTCCATAATCAACTCCATATCTTCAGAAAAATGACCTTCCTGGGTGAAAAATCGTTGATGCTCTCTCTGCCAATATTCAAGGCTCAAATCGCCTTCACCTTCCTTGCGAGCTAACTCGGCAGTAACATCACAAAAACACACCAGTTGCATCGACACCAGCCTGGTCACGCATACCGGTACATCCTGGCCGTCAAGGATGATGTTATAGCTCCCAATCCTTGGGGCAAATTCTTCTTTCTGATAAGAGGCATAAGAGCCACAGGAGGCCGTTTTAATCCCTTTTTCTATAAGTGCTGCAAGCTCGTTAGCCAGTTCAGGGCTGTCGCCCATTTGCCAGGCATTCGCGTCCGGATATTTCATCTTTAGTTCATCAACCTTACCCATTACACGTCCTTTCTGATTGTAAATAATAGAGAAATAGCTGAGCATTAATTGTTCGAATATTAACAGTGATGCTTTCTTGCTAATATCATAGTCCGTTTTTCGCTCAAAGCGGGCTGTTTGGTTCTTTTTCATGTGGGGTGAGAAATTCAAGGAGGCGTTGAGACGTTTAAATTTTCACAACGCTACTTTGCGCCATTCTTTACCTCAATCATCATGATAACGATCGGTTTGACGAAAGTGATCGCGCCTACGCGGATATTATCGTGAGTATGCTTCATCGCCATTGCTCCCCAAATACAAAACCAATTTCAGCCAATGTCTCGTCCATTTTTTCGATGAACTCCGGCACCATCTCGTCAAAACTCGGCATGTACTTCTCATGTCAGGCTACTTATTTCCTGAACGGGGTTTTGCTATCACGTTGTGAATTTCAGAAGCGGTAATGACGCTGAGCCGTAATTTGTGCCACGCATCATCTCCCTGTTTGACAGCCCTCACGTCGATCCCGGTACGCAGCAGGATAATGTCCGGTGCCATGACGCCACCTTCTGCTCTGTGGCTTTCTGTTTCAGTAACCAGTATAAATCAGGCAGCGGCTAAAGTGGCGCAGACAGGAATTCAGGTTATCGATGGTATATAAACGAACATCAATGAATGCACCGGGATGAAACCGGTGAGTTAAGTTCAAACTGTAGTACAATTCTCTCCGGTATTAACAGGAAAGACTATGCTATGAATCCTTATATTTATCTTGGTGGTGCAATATTTGCAGAGGTGATTGGTACAACCTTAATGAAGTATTCAGATGGCTTTACACGGTTATGGCCCTCTGTTGGTACAATTATTTGTTACTGTGCATCATTCTGGTTATTAGCTCAAACATTGGCTTATATTCCTACAGGGATTGCTTATGCTATCTGGTCAGGAGTCGGTATCGTCCTGATTAGTTTACTTTCTTGGGGATTTTTCGGCCAACGTCTTGATCTGCCAGCCATTATAGGCATGATATTGATTTGTGCCGGAGTGTTGGTAATTAACTTGTTGTCACGAAGCGCACCACATTAAAAATAATTTCTTTTTAATCAAATGGAATATGTCAGCCCGCATGTAAATGCGGGCTGCTTTTTACAGGTTAGCGTTTGGGTTTTGTTGTTGGGTGGTGGTTTTCATAGGGACTCCCAGATTTTTAGTAAACCACTCAACAACCCTGTTTATAATAATTGGCTGATACCATGTATTATCTCCATGCTCAGCCCCTTCTACCAGCACGTACTCAGCATTATTGCCGTTCTTTTTCAACATTCTGAATAGTTTGGCACTTTGCTCCGGTGAAACCAGAGTGTCTTTGCTACCATGCATAATAAGAAATGGGGGTTTTACTCCTTTCATATGTCCGATTGGGCTGGCGTTTAGCGCTTTTTCTTTTGACGCTGTGATGGGGGCTCCCGCAAAACTTCTGAATGCAGGGCCATTGATCATTAAAGCTTCGGTTACGGCAGGAGATCGATGAACCTCCTGCACTGATTCAGGGAACCCCTCACCAATATTCAACAAGTCAGAAATCCCATAAAGTGTGGCAACTGCCTGAACATCTGATGATTGCTGAAGAAAGTCACCTTTATCAAAGGTTTTGTCACCATTTGTAGTTCCCATCATCTGGGCAAGCCATCCACCGGCAGAGTCACCCAGAACTCCGATTCTTTGAGGATCAATCCCATAATCGCGGGCATGCTCTCTCAGGTAACGTATTGCAGCTTTTCCATCCTCAACTGGCGCTGGAAATGTATCAGGAATTGTTCTGTATTCTACAGCGGCTACAACAAAACCAGCTTCTGCCAGAGCCATTCTCATTTCAATAAATTTGTCATGTTCAGAAGACATGAATCCGCCGCCAGGATAATAAATAATGGCTGGTTTCAAATCATTTGTTCGCGGGACAAGAACTGACATGTGAAGCTGTCTGACAGAACGGGTCCCTTTTATCTGGGAATAAACAACGTCACCAATAAGATCGACCTGGTTTCTGGTCGATGAAACATTAATGACATCTGCACCAGGGGTGTAACCAGGAAGATTAGTCTGGACAGTTGTTGAACAATTCCCGACCGACATGACTACTGACATACCATACAATAATGTTGCGGATAATAGTATTTTGTTAATTTTCATATTTTACATGCCTTGACTTATCGGATGAAATTTTCTTAGCGAATTTAACGGCAACTTAAGAGTTGTACAACAGGAGGCATCTTAGGAAACTCAACAAGATGCAAAAAATCCTTGTCAGTGAAATTGCGCGTATTCTGGTTCAAGAATAGCCGTCTATAAATCATACTAACTTATGCCAGCATGACTAATAATAAACCTAAAATCTATTTAGATAACATCAATATGATTCGTGCATATTATGGCTAATGCTGGGGTCTATTTTATAATTATGATTGCTTTTGCATGAACATTGCGTCTTTATGCATAATGTGATAAAGGAATATCAAATAAAATAACGATAGGTCATAACAAAGAGGTTTTTATGAAAAAACTTATCGTTTCAAGTGTATTGGTATTCATCACATTTTCTGCGCAGGCCGCAGAGTTTCAGGTCACAAGTAGTGAAATGAAAACAGGAAAACAACTTACAAAGTCTCATATCTTTTCCAGATTTGGGTGTGAAGGTGGCAATATATCGCCCTCATTAACCTGGTCTGGTGTCCCTGAGGGCACTAAAAGTTTCGCCGTAACTGTTTATGATCCAGATGCACCTACTGGTAGTGGTTGGTGGCACTGGACTGTTGTTAATATTCCAGCAACAGTAACATATTTGCCTGCTGATGCAGGAAGACGTGATGGTACAAAACTGCCGACAGGTGCTGTTCAAGGCCGAAATGATTTTGGCTATGCCGGATTTGGTGGTGCATGTCCTCCGAAAGGGGATAAACCGCATCATTACCAGTTTAAAGTATGGGCTCTGAAAACTGACAAGATTCCTGTAGATTCTAATTCCAGCGGAGCGTTAGTTGGTTATATGCTTAATGCCAATAAAATCACAACCGCTGAGATAACACCAGTTTATGAGATAAAGTAGGGTGAGAGTATGCTGGCAAAAGGTAAGACCAACCTAAAGATTGAAGAAATACGGATGCATAAACATCATGAGACTCATAGGGTTAGGGCTATTATGCCAGCTTTATGCCATATCCGTCAGGGAAAAAATTATCAATTGGGAGACGCATAGTTTGACTGTTGATAATAATCAAATAATGTTATTTCCATGTGGACATGAGTTTTATATTGCGAATTATCCAGAAGCAGGTCTTTATCTTGCAGAAATGCTTTACTTTCCCATTGAACTAATTGAAAAATTCCAAAGATTTTTTGCGGTAACTGATCAAACACGTAACAAAACAGGGTTCTGTTTACCTCAGAACCCTGAGTTAATATATTGTTGGGAGCAGCTAAAAATATCTATTTTTCGAGGTTTCTCAACTCAAATTCAGGAGCATTTAGCAATGGCTGTTCTACTTTCGTTAGGAGTAAATCATGCTAATTATTTACTTTTATCAGATAGTAAACAATCACTGATAAGTCATTGTTATAACCTGCTGCTATCCGAACCAGGAGCAAAATGGACAGCAAACAAGGTTGCGAGATATCTCTACATTTCTGTTTCCACATTACATCGCCGTCTGGCAAACGAGGGGGTAAGTTTTCAAAGTATATTGGACGATGTGAGGTTAAATAATGCGTTGTCTGCTATACAAACGACTATAAAATCCATAAGCGAGATTGCCAGAGAAAATGGTTATAAGTGTCCTTCTCGTTTTACTGAAAGATTCCATAATCGTTTTAAGATAACACCAAGAGAGCTCAGAAAGGCTTCCAGAGAGTAAAAGTATTTTAACTGTATCGATGTTTTTGGGAAATCAAAACGGCATAATTACCCTATCGGAGCCTGAACAACTCCGGTGGCTTCTGCGCTAAACAGGGACGTTTATGCGCACATACAATCTAAACCCTTTTCTTCCATCAGAGATGCAGAAATGCACCTGCGATTTTTTGTATCCAGCGTTTGACCTCTGTGGAGGTGAAGCGTAAACCTGAGCTGAAGTTATCCGAAATGCCAACGCTGCTCGGATATACCGTCTACCTGGTGGGAGAAGAAACTATGTCAGTATTGTCATGGCAAGGGAGAAGTCAGCACGGTGAGCAGAGGGTGTAAGAGTAAAGGTATTGTCCTGGATAAAAAAGAATCCGGCTTCATGGCGTGCCTGTTTATAAGATGTGCGGACGTTGCAATGGAAATTGGTTTAGTCGTTTACCGCCCCCCAGGTGCGATGTCATGTCCAGAAGCTGGTTCCAGACATGACGGATTATCAATGGGATAAAGGATATGCTGACGTTATTGATAAACTGGTTACAAAGTGCTGGCAGGAAGAAGCGTATGTGAGGTGCAGTTAAGGAAATTGACAATATAAATAATTTTCAGCGAAGATGGCGGCATGATGCTTGCTTTTTGCTTCAAAAAACATGGGTGAGATTTTCTCAACGATGGGCTTTGTATATCCGGTGTTGAGAAAAAGTAGAAAACCCGCTAATGAGAGTTTTTTGTGTTTTAAATTGGAGGGGGTGGCTGGATGTCTAAAATAAACATTGCTTCTATGTGTACAACTATGCGTTAATGATTGCGTCGGTTTGAAGAACAGACGATATACGAAGTAGTTTACTAAAGCAGTTCTCATTTCAGGTGTTATTCACTTATTCCTTCTTTGAGTCTCTCCAATTAAGTACGAAGTCGTTTCTGTTATACAAACCATTTATGCCGAAAGGCTCAAGTTAAGGAATGTAGAATGTCAAATAAAATGACTGGTTTAGTAAAATGGTTTAACGCTGATAAAGGTTTCGGCTTTATTTCTCCTGTTGATGGTAGTAAAGATGTGTTTGTGCATTTTTCTGCGATTCAGAATGATAATTATCGAACCTTATTTGAAGGTCAAAAGGTTACCTTCTCTGTCGAGAGTGGTGCTAAAGGTCCTGCGGCAGCAAATGTTATAATTACCGATTAAAATCCAGGACTCGACTGTATACGATAACGAAGATGGCTGATGCCTGAGTAGAGATGCAGATAGAGTAATGGATATAGAATCCCATTTTGTGGTGAAGTACAGGTTTGCTGTATGAATAGTTTAATAGCAGAAGCTAACTGCTGGCATAGTAAAACAAAGTGCGTAAGTGGGTGACTCCCACAAAAAGCACCACAATCTCAAACCCGCTCAGGCGGGTTTTTTCTTATCTGATTTAAATATATTATTAAAATATCAAAGCTCTTGATAAGTAATCAAAAATCAGGCAACAGCTTTAAGATTTGTTTGGAATACTTTGTTGCAATGAGGGCAGATTAAAAGGGCACCTTTTTGTACTCTGGAAAAACTGTGTTCTGATTCTTGGGTGCAGTTTGGGCAGGAGCATTTAACGAGATAATTACGGCGTGATTTTGAGTCTTTACGTTCTGACATAGGCTTTTCCTGTGTAAATGGTCGTATACAATACACTAAATAACAAAACATATCGCGCATTATTATTTAATACATGGTTTTTAACCCTATTATTTTAAATTTCTGTTTTTTAGTGTTGTTGTGAACAATGTTTGCTGTAAAAACTAACCCGTAGACTCCGATCTTTTCAAACATACTGCACCATTCGCGCACATCGGGGTGAGGATATGAAATCCATTGATAATAACAACTGGCGTCGCCTGTGGCACATCGGCCTGTAATGCTGGTTTCTGGGCATTGCCAGAACTCCGTCACATTTCAAGATTAAAGAAGAGAGGCGTAAGACTGCGAGAGATGAATGATGCCGCCATCATTACGCAAGACTGTTGCGGTTGCTATTACTTCCAAAAATCGTTATTTCCCTCAGAGTGAGGAGCAGAAAAAGAGAATATGAGACAGGAATGCTCCTCTTATAACTGGACTTGGTGACTAAAATTTTGCAGGCCCTTTCCGGCAATCCGGCAGACTACGGGGGGGGAAGGCGCGCGGGTTTTCTCTATTTATGAAAATTTTCCGGTTTAAGGCGTTTCGTTCTTCTTCACAGTAACTTAATGTTTTTATTTAAAACACCGCCTAAAAAGAAAGGAAACGACAGTTACTGAAAATGGGCTTTTTGGCCTCTGCTGCTTCCTTCTCTGTTTTTTCCGTGGAATGAACAATGGAAGTCAACAAAAAGCAGTCGGCTGACATTTTTGGTGCGAATGTCCGTACTATTCAGAACTTACACGTGCGCAGACCGACGCACAGGAGCTGAAAATACCAGAGACTCTGCTGAAGTGGTGGAAACCGCATTTTGTACTTTTGTGCTTTCACGGATTGCAGGTGAAATTGCCAGTATTCTCGACGGAATCCCCCTGTGGTGCAGCAGCATTTTCTTGAGCTGGATAACCGGCATATTGATTTCCTGAAACGGGACATCATCAAAGCCATGAACAAAGCAACCGCACTGGATGAACTGATACGGGGCCGAGTGAATATATCGACCGCTGTCTGGAAGACTGTTATGTGCCAGAAGCAGATGTACTGAGCCTTCATCAACTTTGCAGCAGGCTTTATCTCCACGTGGGACATCACCTAAAAACAAAAATATGACGGCTTAATACTGAGAGAACACTAAATGTAGAAATTATGTCTACTCAGTTCGGACCAGAGTGCTGTTTTTTATTACGTCGTTGAGACCATCATACTTCCTCCAGTAAAGGAGATAAAAATGGAAAAATTATTTACCCCGTTTCAGGCCGGTGACACTAACTTGGCAAATCGCGTCGTTATGGCACCAATGACCCGCTCACGGGCAATTTCAGACGATACTCCAGATGAACTGACTGCAAAATATTATCAGCAGCGCGCATCTGCAGGGCTCATTATTACAGAAGGATCGCAAATCTCCGTCCAGGGACAGGGTTATCTTTTCACTCCCGGAATCTACAGCGATGCTCAGGTGCAGGGATGGGGAAAAGTTACAAAAGCGGTCCACGACGCTGGCGGAAAAATTTATATTCAACTTTGGCACGTCGGGCGAATTTCTCACACAAGTTTGCAGGCTAATGGACAGGCCCCCGTCAGTTCGGTGGCAGTTAAAGCCAATAATTCCACCTGCTACGCACGCGACGAAAACGGCAAACCCGGTCCGGTTCCGGTATCGGAACCCCGTGCGCTGTCGAGCCCCGAGATTAAAGCCGTGGTGCAGGATTACGTTCAGGCCGCTAAAAATGCTATTCGGGCGGGCTTTGATGGTGTTGAGATCCACGCCGCCAATGGCTATCTGCTTGAGCAGTTTATTAATGGTGGGCTGAATACTCGCAAGGATGAGTACGGTGGCGCGGATACTGACAATCGCCTGCGCTTTGTTCTGGAAGTGACTGACGCAATCTCTACGGCCATCGGCTCAGGTAAAACGGGTATCCGCCTGGCTCCCTTCGGGCGTCTGTTTGACATGCGTCCTTTTGATGGCGAGGAAGAAACCTGGCTGATGCTTGCTGATAAACTCAGCGCCCGTTCTCTCTCGTATGTTCATCTGAGCGACCAGCAAACACTGGGAGAACAGGCCATCCCTGCCGGGTTTATTGAAAAATTTCGTGCAGCTTATTCCGGACCTTTGATTATTACCGGTGGCTTTGATAAGCAGCGTGCCGAAGCATATCTCCAGGAGGGGAAAGCTGACCTGATTGGTTTTGGTCGGCCTTACATTGCGAACCCGGATCTTGTGGAACGAATGGTTAATGACTGGCCGTTGAATGACGTTAACCGGGCAACGATGTACGGCGGAGATGAAAAAGGCTATACGGATTACCCCTTCTGGTCCGATAGCAGGGAATAATTAATCAAGCAGGCCGTCTTCCGCAGCCTTGACCAGGGTATCCACTACATAGCGGATTTTGGGCAGCAGTTGGCGGCTTTTTGGCCACAGCGCGCTGATAGGCATCTCCCCGCCGGAGTGTCCGGGCAGCACTTCCCGCAATTTACCCTCGTCGAGATATCTGCCCACCAACCAGAGGGGGAGTTGCGACAATCCCCCTCCCGCCAGGGTAGCAGCGAGCATCGCGTCACCATCGGCAAACTCATGGGTCGGCGGAGGGACAAAGCGGCTGATTTGACCATCCCCCTCTTTCAGCAACCACGAAACAGGCTGGTTACGGCGAAAGCCGACAACGCACTGATGGTGATTCAGGTCATCGATACTGACAGGCTCGCCGTGGTTGAACAGATAATCTGGAGAGGCGCAGATCACCAGCTTCTGGGTTGTCAGTCTTCTGGCAACCAGCCCACTGCTGTCTGACAGCTCACCAATGCGAACGACAAGATCGATCCCCTCATCAATCAGGTTAACGAACCGCTCGCTGAACGTAACGGTCAACGCCAGTTCGGGGTAGCGTCGGGTGATATCAAGCAGGATAGGAAGGATGCGCTGTCGTCCGAAGGCTGCAGGTAAATCTACCCGCAGGCGCCCGGAGGGCTGGCAGGTATGTGACGTCAGTTCCGCCTCAGCCTGCTCCAGGATATCTATTGCGCTCTGGCAACTGGCAAGAAAACGCTCGCCATCAGGCGTCAGGCTCAACCGACGGGTGGAACGTTGAAAAAGCTTCAACCCGAGGCGGTCTTCCAGACGACTGACGCTTTTTCCTATGGCAGACTTTGTCAGCCCCAGCTTTTCCGCTGCTGCCGTAAAACTTCCTTGCTGGGCTGTGGCGACAAAAGCCGTAATTCCCCCCAGATGATCTGTTCTTCTCATAATTGTCCGTGAGAGGTATTAGCCCTGTATACATAGATTTATTTTACAATAAATTGAAAACGATTTGTAGAATCTATGTCTACTCAGAGACGAGTGAAAGCGTGTTTATCGCACGAAGAAAAACAGCCATAGTCACCTTCTCTATTACGCTTCATCTAAATTGCAAGACGATGCCGGATTTCGCCGGCCAGTTTTACAAAAACATGAATTAATACAGAGGAGAATATGATGTCATCTGCTAACGGTTTCAAACATGTGGGCTTTCTTACCCGTAAAAAAGGACAGAGCTTCGACGATTTTGTTAAATACTGGGATGAGGTACATACAGCGATAGCGCTCAGACTCCCCGGCTTAAGAGGTTATGTACTCAACCCCATCGATCGGGAAAAATATCCCGATTCCCCCGTTGACGGTTTCTCCGAACTGTGGTTCGACTCACTTGAAGACGCTATCGCGGCATTCAATTCTCCCGTCGGTAAAGAAGCCTATGACGACGTGTCCAATTTTGTTGAACATGCTGCCATTACCTACATCACTGAAATCAGAAAGCGCTAATGCCTTAACATGCCGGGAGCGGTAGAGGTACTGGATTTAATGCGGAGTTTTTAGGTAAATCTAAGATAAGGTGAAGAAATCTGCCATAAAGGCAGATTTCTTAAATTCATAATTAGAGATTTGCAACGTTATGATATACTTTTTGAACATCATCATCATCTTCAAGGGCATCAACAAGTCCCTCAAAGATTTCTAAATCTTCTGGTGAAAGCTCAACTTCTGATTGAGCAATCATTTCTAATTCTGTTGTTGAGAACTCAGTAATTCCGGCTGCTTTTAGCGCTGCAATTCCTTTGTGAAGGTCTGTAGGCTCAGTATAAATAACGATATTTCCTTCTTCTTCGGTCACATCGCGAACATCAACTTCAGCATCAAGCAAAATTTCAAAAATATGGTCAGGATCTGTTCCTTTAAATACAATCACTCCAGTATTGTCAAACATATAGCTGACAGAACCTGCCGCTCCGATATTTCCGCCTTTTTTGTTGAAAATTGTGCGAACATTAGCAATCGTGCGGTTAACATTTGAAGTTAACGTTTC
Organism: Escherichia sp. MOD1-EC6098; assembly: GCF_002965865.1. Classification (NCBI taxonomy): domain Bacteria; kingdom Pseudomonadati; phylum Pseudomonadota; class Gammaproteobacteria; order Enterobacterales; family Enterobacteriaceae; genus Escherichia; species Escherichia sp. MOD1-EC6098. The sequence continues at coordinate 74,932 of NZ_PTSN01000020.1, read as the reverse complement.
GGCGATAATCATTGAACCATTGGGGCCAAAACCTTCATAACGTCCTTGTACGAACGTTTCATCTCCGCCACCTTTAGCTTTATCAATTGCTTTATCAATGACGTGTTTTGGAACTTGTGCCTGCTTCGCACGCTCAATAACGAATTTTAAAGATGTATTTAATTCAGGGTCTGGTTCACCTTGTTTAGCTGCAGCATAGATTTCTACACCGAATTTTGCATATATTTTAGACGTTGCACCGTCTTTAGCCGTTTTTTTAGCAACAATATTGGCCCATTTACGTCCCACTGGAATGATCTCCTCGAAATTTATTTACATTACCGACAAGTTGATAACTTGTGTTTTTTCATCGTATTATATTATATCATAACATGAAAAAATTCGTCTATGGGAACATAAAATATTCTATTTTCACTCAAGGATATTTAATTTTAACGATGTTAATTATTGTCGATGCGTTATTTTATGATTTCATTTTTCATTGTTAATAATTAAACCGCAACAATAATGTCGCGGTATGGTTGATTTTGACACCTGAATGCCTTATTAAGGAGGCGCGGTTTTAAATTGGCGGTAGCCCATATTTAGCTCGGGCGCGATTACATGCCTCATTAATTTCTCCATGCTCGCCAGACATGGCGAATTCTCTACATGTGGATGAGCGATTCTTGTATATTGTGCAGCAGGCGTTTTTTCCAGGCGTTCCAGCCAGGGCAACACAGCGTGGATTCTTCTGGTTAGTACCGCGCATACATCGGTGGTAAGGGGATATCTGCTCAGTCAGATGAGCCGGTATGGTGCCGCCTGCATCATCAGCTTCGGCCCAGTAAAAAGAGACGCGGAAAAATGCACAACAGGCACCACACGTCATGCATGGATTCGGATTGCTCATAATTCACCAGTACTACTATTTAAATATCACAACGAAACCGCAGACACGTCATATGAAAGCACGTGCCTGCGGCAGGCTGGCGAACTTTCTATAGTGCGAGTATTGAATGATTACCAGCCGTTATCAATTTTACATATCTATTTAGATATGACCAGACAAGTTGAATGCAAACTGGAAGAGTTAATCTTTACAATTTGTAACGTGGTGGTTTGTGAAAAGTGAACGTCTTATGTAACCAGAGTCTGTATTATATTGTCCCTATAGTCCGACTTGCTAAATATAGCGATTAGTGATTTCTTTTTAATTCTAATTGGTTAGGTAAGTTCATCAGAAAAAGTTATTTTTCTTGTTTTAACGTGTAAGGCTTATATTACTGCTATCCGTGTTTCACATTCATTCTAGTGATTTTGCTGTATGTATTGGTGCTGATTTGGGATGTGGCTATTGAGCGACATGGTCTGGCATCTCCATCTTATGATCTGGAGCCGCCGCTATCGAAGAAAAGACGCGGGGGCACGTACTGGAAAATTAACACCCACCTTACCAGCGAGACCCCATCGACGTTGTGCCAGTTCATCATATCCTTACTTATTGATAGCTTATGTATAAAAGTGAAGGGGACACAGAGAACTTTGCCTGACCAATATTCTTGTTCCGTTTTGTTGTCCAATGCTTTTTCTCTGCTTTAAGTTACGGCATAGAGGGCAAAATTTCATCAAGAGTATGGATATTTCTGGTTCTCTCTACCATGCTCTTTGTAGACGCCAGATTGAGCGAATGAACACAAAATAATGGCCCCGGGACACGCAAATGCGCAATACACTTATCCCCATCCTCGTTGCGGTGTGCTTGTTTCTTACTGGTGTGTCTATTTTGAATTTTCAGCTCTGGTATTCCGCAAAAGCAGAGAGCCTGGCGGGGGCGAGGTACGCCGCTAACAACATTAATCATATTCTTGAGGAAGCGTCACAGGCGACTCGAACGGCAATGAAAATTGCCGGGAAGAGGTGCGATCTGGATGAACAATACCAACTAGGTACAGAGGCTGCGCTGAAACCACATCTGCGGACGATCATCATTCTCAAACAAGGTGCAGTCTGGTGTACATCGCTACCAGGTAATCGGGTTCTGCTATCCCGTATTCCTGTTATATCTGACAACAATTTGCTATTGGCTCCGGCGATCGACACCGTAAATAGATTACCCATCCTCCTTTATCAGATTCAATTCGCTGATACGCGTATCCTGGTGACAATTAGTGACCAGCATATCCGCGGGGCGCTCAATGTGCCGTTGAAGGGGGTGAAATATACTTTGCGCGTGGGGAATAGCATTATTGGACCGTCAGGAGATGTGACAACTCTCAATGGCAGCCATCAATTTTCTGGACGGGTAAATTCCACAGAATATCATTTCAGTATTATCTATAACCAACCGCCGCTATTTAATTTCACCAGACTTATCGATAAAGGTTTGGGTATTTTGATATTCAGCCTGTTAATCTCCTGTTCTGCTGCTTTTTTGCTTGATAAATATTTTAACAAGAGTGACACACCTGAAGAGATCCTGCGTAGAGCAATAAGCAATGGTGAAATTGTACCTTTTTACCAACCCGTGGTTAATGGCCGGGAAGGGACGTTACGCGGCGTAGAAGTACTTGCCAGGTGGAAACATCCTCGCGGAGGATATATTTCACCCGCAGCATTTATTCCACTTGCTGAAAAATCAGGGTTGATAGTTCCGCTCACCCAAAGTCTGATGAACCAGGTCGCCACACAAATGAACGCGATCGCAAGTAAACTGCCGGAAGGTTTCCATGTAGGGATTAATTTTAGCGCCTCACATATTATTTCGCCTACGTTTGTTGAAGAGTGTCTGAAATACCGGGACAGCTTCACGCGCCATGATTTGAATCTCGTTCTTGAGGTTACTGAGCGTGAAGCTTTGCATGTTGATGAAAACCTTGTCCAGCGACTAAATATTCTGCATGAAAATGGCTTTGTCATTGCGCTGGATGATTTTGGTACGGGGTACTCGGGACTTTCTTATCTCCATGATCTGCACATCGATTATATTAAGATTGATCACAGTTTCGTTGGTCGGGTCAACGCAGATCCAGATTCCACCCGAATTCTGGACTGTGTGCTGGATCTGGCGCGCAAACTTTCTATCAGTATTGTTGCCGAAGGTGTCGAAACGAAGGAGCAACTCGATTACCTGAACAAAAATAATATCACGTTTCAGCAGGGGTATTATTTCTATAAACCGGTGACGTATATTGAGTTAGTCAAAATTATTCTCTCAAAACCGAGGGTGAAGGTGGTTGTTGAGTAAATATGTACTAATTCACGTAGCATGATGATGTCTGGCTAAAAAATGATCGAGAAGACTCTGTGGTGGTGCAATTGTAGACAGATAATTAGCTCGTTGCGTCTTGTTACTATTGTTCATTATTTTGTTTGCTATAATTATCTGAAATTGTTTTCAGGATCGCCGTCAGTAGCATGAACAATAGTAATAGCCTGGATTATTTCACTTTGTATATCATCTTCTCCATCGCGTTTATGCTGATCACCATTCTGGTGATCCTGGTCGCCAAACCCAGCATCTGGCTGGGAGAAGTGCTGGTTACCATAAATTTAATCAATGCACTTGTTTGGTTGGTGATCAATTTGCTTAACCGATTAAGAGAAAAGTTTGTAAGTCAAAGGGATCAACATTAATCTTTTTCATTATATTTTGATAATCTGGACTTATAGGATATTTGATCAGGCGTGTTTATAAGTCCAATCATTGAATAATTAATCATTAAAACTGAAAAACTATCCGGGTTTAATTTGAGGAATTGCTTTGGCGGTGAGTAACGCGTATACGAATATGATTGCAGGGAAATAGTTTTTGTGAAGAATAAAAAACTAAATCAATAAAATCACCAAAATAAATAATCAGTGCTTCAGTATTGTCTGTAAGTCTGTTCACCCGCTAAAAATACACCGCGTCGAATCAATCGGCGCGGTGCTACATTATCGATTATTTTTTACCGATGGCACGCATGGTGTCATCAATTGCGGTAATTAACAGCATTTGCGGATCTTTGGCACAAACCTGATTCAGTTTTTCTACCACTTTGGCACTCAGTTCCGGTGATTGCTCAATCTTTAAATCACGGCTGGTAACGCTGGCGTTACCCATTACCGCAACGATATCTGCAACCTGTGCGCTGTCAGTTTTTGCCATTTCGTTGGCTTCTGCGCAGGTAATATAGGTTTCTGCTGGCAAACCATTCTTAATATTATAGTCCTGAGCCCAGGTCATTGGTGCGAAGACGAACAGCCCCGCCAGTAAAGCAAATTTTTTCATCATCATTCCTTATTTCATTTTACCCAGAATTGCACCACCCGTACCGCCAATTACGGCACCTTTAATTGCGCCTTCAAGACCATTGCCGGTCAGAACGCCAGTGACCGCGCCAACGGCGGCACCCACTTTTGCGCCTTTACGGGCATTTTTACCATCGTGGCCTTTTTCTGTTACTGCACCAACGCCAGCGCCCACAGCAGCACCTTTCAGTACGCCATTAACACCATTGCCAGTCAGTAAACCAACGCCTGCGCCTAACAGTGCACCTTTCGTGGTGCGATTCATATCCGCCATCGCTGGCGCGGAGCAGAGCAATGCTGAGATAAGCCCTAAGGCGAGTATTTTTTTCTTCAACTTAGATGTCCGGTATTTAGTAAGTTGCACACACAATAATTTCGTCTTCAATTAAGAACAGCTTAACTAAAGAACGCTCTCTATTATTCAGATAATTCAAAATGAGCGCGGTTTGTATAATAAGAATTATGGTTTTTGCTTGAATGGGAATAATCTTAAATAACAATTAACTCATTGATTTGAAATGTTTATTCAAGAAATGTCATCAAATGTTAACGTGGTATTGTAAAGGTAAGGTGATCTGAAATATCAATATTATTGTGTAATTTATATGTGAACAATATTTATCAGAAAACGTAATGTAAGTGATTATCTTCTGGCGGCAGTAATGTGAATCTGTTTGGCGGGGAAGGGGGTAGCCAGGCAGAGAAAACTTAAATCGGATGTAATCTGACAGATACCTGTATAAATCACCGGTAACTGTCAGATCAGGTCTGAGCTAATACGGCTTATTTCAGCTCTTCTGCTTCCGGCAAGGTCACGTTAAGCTCAAGGATGGAAATATCACCATCTTTTTGCTCAAGCTGAACAGTCACCATCTCGGGATCGATTTGTACGTATTTACAAATGACATCAAGAATATCTTTACGCAACTGCGGCAGATAGTGCGGTTCTGCATCGCTGCGCCGGCGTTCAGCAACAATAATTTGCAACCGTTCTTTTGCAATATTGGCCGTGTTTTTCTTCCGTGAGAGAAAGAAATCGAGTAATGCCATAACTTATCCTCCGAACAAGCGTTTGAGGAAACCTTTCTTCTCTTCTTCAATGAAGCGGAAAGGGCGTTCTTCTCCCAACAGACGTTCTACGGTATCAGCATAGGCTTTACCCGCATCGGCGTTGATATCGAGAATAACCGGTTCCCCCTGGTTAGAGGCGCGCAATACTGATTGATCCTCTGGGATCACGCCGACGAGCTTGATGCGCAGGATCTCCAGTACGTCTTCCATGCTCAACATGTCGCCTCTGTTAACGCGGCCTGGGTTATAGCGCGTTAATAGCAGGTGCTCTTTAATCGGTTCTTCACCGTTTTCTGCTCGACGGGATTTCGACGCCAGAATACCTAAAATACGGTCTGAGTCACGAACTGATGAGACTTCCGGGTTCGTGGTTATAATAGCTTCATCTGCGAAATAGAGCGCCATTAATGCACCGGTTTCAATACCCGCCGGTGAGTCACAAACAATAAACTCAAAATCCATTGCTTTTAGGTCATCAAGAACTTTGGCGACCCCTTCGCGGGTAAGGGCGTCTTTATCGCGAGTTTGTGATGCCGGAAGAATATAGAGGTTTTCAGTACGCTTATCTTTAATTAAAGCCTGATTTAGCGTTGCATCGCCCTGAATGACGTTGACGAAATCGTAAACGACCCGGCGCTCGCAACCCATAATCAGGTCGAGATTACGCAAGCCGATATCAAAATCGATCACGACAGTTTTCTTTCCCTTCTGGGCCAAACCAGTGGCGATGGCCGCGCTGGAGGTTGTCTTTCCAACGCCCCCTTTCCCCGAAGTAACAACAATAATGCGTGCCATAAAAATTCCTTGTTAAAAAGGGATCAATTTAACGATTGAACGGTCAAAGCGTTTTCGACTAATTGCAGCCGTGCCGCTTTGCCATAAAATTCTGCTGGGATTTTATCACTCAGCCAGTATTCACCTGCGATAGAGACCAGTTCTGCCATCAGGCTCGTACAAAATATTTGTGCTTCCCGATCACCACTTGCCCCCGCCAGCGCACGACCGCGCATCATGCCATAGACATGAATGTTACCATCTGCGATCAATTCTGCCCCTGCGCTAACATGGCTTGTAACAATTAGATCACATTGTGGCGCATAAATGCGCTGACCGGAACGCACAGGGGTATCTATTAAGCGCGTTTTTGTGTCCGGCGTTGTATTTTTCGCAGGAGCCTGGGGGGCAGGAGCTGGACGCGGCGCTTTTTCCTTTCCTTCAGTCAGGATTGGCAACCCCATTTTTTCGATTTCAGCTTTCAGTTTCGCATTTTTGCAGCCACTGACACCAATGATCCGCAAGCCCGTTGCCGAGATAGCTTTATGCATTGCAGACCAGTTGACCTGTTCTTCGAGGCCACTGACATTGAGTACGATGGGGGCATGCTTTAAAAATGCGGGAGCCTGAGCGATTTTGTCTTCCAGCGCCTGATGAATAACCTTAGGTTCTGCCTCATGCAGATGAACCACAGATAAGGTGAAGCTGCTACCTTTAAGCTCGATTGGCGTGTTTGACATCCTGGCCTTACTCAATTAGCTAATTACCATCATCATCAGCGTGCGATGATATTACGAAGACTATAAGGCATGTTATAGTCTGGATTATATTGAGGCAAGTCACCCCCCCATTTATTCAGAGTAAAATTATGTTTTGTGTGATCTATCGAAGTAGCAAACGTGACCAGACCTATTTATATGTTGAAAAAAAAGACGACTTTTCGCGTGTTCCAGAGGAGCTGATGAAAGGTTTTGGTCAACCTCAACTTGCGATGATTCTTCCATTGGACGGGAGAAAGAAACTGGTAAATGCCGATATTGAGAAAGTTAAACAGGCATTAGCTGAGCATGGCTATTATCTTCAATTGCCACCACCTCCCGAGGATTTGCTGAAGCAACATCTTTCTGTGATGGCGAAAAATACAGACAGCACTAAAAAATAACCGATATCCGGCGGTGGCACCATATTTGTCGGAGCGGGTTTTAAGAACCACGATGAAGTGAGAGGAACGTTATGTATCAACATCACAACTGGCAAGGTGCGCTGCTGGATTATCCGGTGAGTAAAGTGGTCTGTGTTGGCAGTAATTATGCCAAACATATTAAAGAGATGGGGAGTGAAGTGCCTGAAGAGCCAGTGTTGTTCATTAAACCCGAAACGGCACTGTGCGATCTGCGCCAGCCATTGGCCATCCCCTCTGATTTCGGTGCGGTTCATCATGAGGTTGAACTGGCGGTGTTGATCGGCGCGACGCTACGCCAGGCCACGGAAGAGCATGTACGCAAAGCCATTGCCGGTTATGGTGTGGCGCTCGATCTGACATTACGTGATGTTCAGGGAAAGATGAAGAAAGCCGGGCAGCCATGGGAAAAAGCTAAAGGGTTTGATAACTCTTGCCCACTGTCCGGGTTTATTCCCGCTGCAGAGTTCACTGGCGATCCACAAAATACGTCGCTAGGCTTAAGTGTAAATGGTGTCGTTCGTCAACAGGGTACAACGGCAGATATGATCCATAAAATCGTTCCGCTGATTGCTTATATGAGCAAGTTTTTTACCCTCAAGCCTGGTGACGTTGTACTAACAGGCACGCCTGATGGTGTTGGACCACTACACAGCGGTGATGAACTGATCATCACTTTCGGTAGTCATTCGTTGACAACTCGCGTTTTGTAATACTTTTTGCCGCCTGAAAGAGGCGGCAATACTTGCAACGCTGTGCCAGACTGGTTATAAGGTGCGTTTTAACGTAATGGCGGAACACCTGATGAGCGATATACCTTTCTGGCAAAGTAAAACCCTGGATGAAATGAGCGATGCAGAATGGGAGTCGTTGTGTGATGGTTGTGGTCAGTGCTGTCTGCATAAACTGATGGATGAAGATACTGACGAAATCTACTTCACTAACGTCGCTTGCCGTCAGCTTAATATTAAAACCTGTCAATGTCGTAACTACGAACGCCGCTTCGAGTTTGAACCTGACTGCATTAAATTAACCCGTGAGAATCTGCCAACATTCGAATGGCTACCGATGACCTGTGCTTATCGGTTGCTGGCGGAAGGGAAGGCATTGCCAGGGTGGCACCCACTGATTACCGGTTCGAAAGCGGCAATGCATGGTGAGCGAATCTCCGTACGTCATATCGCGGTGAAAGAATCAGAAGTGATCGACTGGCAGGATCATATACTCAATAAACCTGACTGGGCACAGTGAGCAACTGAAACCGAAGGGATTACTTGTTTTGTGCATGGGGCATTGTTGGTGCATCAGAACTGAAATTAGCATCCAGAATTGCCAGTGGATTGCCATTATTGTCTGACACCCATCTGAGCAGAAATCTGCCCCATTTGTGCAGCAATGACCTGCGCTTAGTGCTCTACAAGCAAATGTGCGCCTTGATTTGTACACGTTACAAACACATAGCTGCTCTTTTTAGAATGTTGTTTCAGTTAGCACCAAATGAGCCAGGTGCATGCCGTTTACCACCTTTGTTATTTCTTGCCATCAAGTGAGGAACGAAGATGAACCTCAATATAAGGTTATTTACCTATTCTGGTAAAAGCCATCTGAATTATCAGCACATTAATAACGGCCTGCCTAAGATTGATCATCCGTATACCGCTTTCTGTTTCTGATGATGTGAAATGATCTTTAATCGCAAGATTGCATTTGATGGTAATTATCCATTTTTTGTATAAATATTTCCCCTGCTAATACATATATTTCGCCGTGCCACACTACTGTATTTATTACCAGTTTCCAGAGATTATGTATCTGCCTGTACGGGCATTTTCCAGAGAGACGATAATATCCCTCACAAGTGAGAGGGGTTTGATCTGATTTCGCTTTTTTGAGAGGGAGAATAGCTGTAAAAGGAGATTTGCTAATATAGCCGTTTAATTCGTCGAACCCGAACGCGGGTCTCATTCAGAACATATACAGATTTATGTTCTCACTGTTCGATCGTTCTTAACGGTATGTTTTTTTTGATTATGTCCGCAATGTGGTGGCCTGGTTGATGAAACTGGCACTGTATAGTGCCAGTCGCAACTTAGCTGGTCTGCTTTTTCATCATACTGAGAATGAACAACAGCGCTGCACACAACACCACCGAGGGGCCTGCTGGCGTATCGTAAAACGCGGAAAATGTTAAACCGCCCGTTACAGCAACCATTCCTACTACAACAGCGACACCAGCCATCTGTTCCGGCGTGCGGGCAAAACGGCGCGCAGTAGCCGCAGGAATAATCAACAGCGAGGTAATAATCAACGCGCCAACAAATTTCATTGCTACGCCAATCGTCAATGCGGTCACCAGCATCAACAACAATTTCACACGCTGTAATTTCACACCATCAACAAACGCCAGATCCGGGCTAATCGTCATCGACAGTAAATTGCGCCATTGCCAGAACAGAATCGCCACCACGATAACCACGCCAATCGCAATAGCGATAAGATCTTCCGGTGTTACTGCCAGCAAATCACCGAACAGGTATGCCATCAAGTCAACGCGAATGTTAGACATCAGGCTGACGACGACCAGACCCAGCGACAATGCACTGTGCGCCATAATTCCCAATAACGTATCGATCGCAAGTTGTGGGCGCTTCTCCAGCCATACCAGGCCGCCCGCCAGCAGCAGCGTAACCGCAATCACCGCATAGAAAGGATTCACATCCAGTAACAAACCAAACGCGACTCCCAGTAAAGACGCATGAGCCAGCGTGTCACCGAAATAAGACATACGACGCCAGACAACAAACGAACCCAGCGGACCTGCAGCACAGGCCAGCATGATCCCGGCTAACCAACCGGGAAATAATAATTCAATCATGAGCGGTCATTTCCCCGACGCAGAATAATTCGCCCCTGTAAATCGTGGCGGTGATTATGATGATGGCGATAGATACCTAGCTGTTCAGCACCCCGAGGTCCGAACATCGAAATAAATTCCGGATGCAGGGAAACGACTTCCGGTGTGCCGGAACAACAGATGTGATGATTCAGACAAAGTACTTCATCGGTTTTGGCCATCACCAGATGCAGATCGTGAGACACCATTAAAACGCCGCAATCCAGTTCGCGGCGCAGTTGGTCAATAAGGTCGTACAGCGCAACCTGACCATTCACATCCACGCCCTGAGTAGGTTCATCCAGCACTAATAATTGCGGTTGATTTAACAACGCGCGTGCCAACAATACACGCTGCGTTTCACCACCAGAGAGCTTTTGCATTGGCGCGTCAATCAGATGCCCGGCCTGAACGCGTTTCAGTGCAGGCAGAATGTCTTCTTTATGTGTACTGGGGCGTAAGCGTAAGAAACGGTTTACAGTTAGTGGCAACGTGGTGTCGAGATACAGCTTCTGCGGCACATATCCGATGCGCAGTTTTCCGTGGCGCTTGATAACACCTTCATCAGGTGTTACCAGTCCGAGCACAACCCGCACTAGCGTCGACTTACCGGCACCGTTCGGCCCAAGTAAGGTCAAAATTTTTCCAGGTTTAAGTTCCAGCGACACATCAGAGAGGACGCGGCGTTGGCCAAAAGAGACCGAAACATTTTCCAGGGAAACCAGACTTGTCATGTTAATTTTAGTCTTGCAGTAGTCATGAAATGTTATAATATCACACTTCTCATATTCATTACGATGATTGGTCGCATTATGTTACATAAAAAAACGCTTCTTTTCGCAGCATTATCCGCTGCTCTCTGGGGGGGCGCAACACAGGCCGCAAATGCCGCCGTTGTTGCTTCGCTTAAACCTGTCGGATTCATCGCTTCCGCCATTGCTGATGGGGTAACAGAGACCGAGGTATTACTTCCGGACGGTGCTTCTGAACACGATTATTCACTGCGTCCATCGGATGTAAAACGCTTACAGAACGCGGACTTAGTCGTTTGGGTTGGCCCGGAGATGGAAGCGTTTATGCAAAAGCCGGTGAGCAAATTACCAGAGGAGAAACAGGTAACGATTGCGCAGCTTGAGAATGTAAAACCGCTGCTGATGAAAAGTATTCACGACGATGATGATGATCATAACCACGCGGAAAAAAGTGACGAAGATCACCATCACGGCGATTTCAACATGCATCTTTGGCTTTCCCCAGAGATAGCGCGGGCTACAGCGGTTGCAATCCATGGAAAATTAGTGGAACTTATGCCGCAAAGTCGAGCCAAACTTGACGCCAACCTGAAGGATTTTGAGGCACAATTAGTTGCAACCGATAAACAGGTTGGTAATGAGCTCGCGCCGCTCAAGGGAAAAGGTTATTTCGTTTTTCATGATGCTTATGGCTACTTCGAAAAACAATTCGGACTGACACCGCTTGGTCATTTTACCGTTAACCCAGAGATTCAACCGGGCGCGCAGCGTTTACATCAAATAAGAACACAGTTGGTTGAGCAAAAAGCAACCTGCGTTTTTGCTGAGCCACAGTTCAGGCCAGCGGTCGTTGAAAGCGTCGCACGAGGGACATCCGTTCGTATGGGAACGTTGGATCCCCTTGGGACGAATATCAAACTGGGTAAAACAAGTTATTCAGAGTTTCTGAATCAATTAGCCAACCAGTATGCGAGCTGCCTGAAAGGAGATTAATGAGGAAGTGATTACGTGCAACAGATAGCCCGCTCTGTCGCCCTGGCGTTTAATAATTTACCGCGACCACACCGCGTTATGCTGGGGTCGCTCACCGTTCTTACCCTGGCCGTCGCTGTCTGGCGGCCCTATGTTTACCACCGCGACGCCACGCCAATTGTCAAAACAATTGAGCTGGAACAGAACGAAATCCGTTCACTCTTACCTGAAGCCAGTGAACCGATTGATCAAACCGCACAAGAAGATGAAGCCATTCCGCAGGACGAACTGGACGACAAAACCGCTGGTGAAGCGGGTGTGCATGAATATGTCGTTTCCACAGGCGATACGCTAAGTAGCATCCTCAATCAATATGGTATTGAGATGGGTGATATCACCCAACTGGCTGCTGCGGATAAAGATCTGCGTAACCTGAAAATTGGTCAACAACTCTCCTGGACATTAACCGCAGAGGGCGATTTACAGCGTCTGACCTGGGAAGTTTCTCGCCGCGAAACCCGTACCTATGATCGCACTGCTGCTAATGGTTTTAAAATGACCAGCGAAATGCAGCAAGGGGAGTGGGTTAATAATCTACTGAAAGGCACCGTTGGGTCGAGCTTTGTTGCCAGCGCCAGAAATGCTGGTTTGACCAGCGCTGAAGTGAGCGCAGTGATCAAAGCGCTACAGTGGCAGATGGACTTTCGGAAGGTGAAAAAAGGCGATGAATTTGCTGTATTAATGTCGCGTGAAATGCTTGATGGCAAACGTGAGCAAAGCCAGTTGCTGGGCGTGCGTTTGCGTTCTGAAGGCAAAGATTATTACGCAATCCGCGCTGAAGATGGCAAGTTCTATGACCGTAACGGTACTGGCCTGGCGAAAGGTTTCTTGCGATTCCCGACGGCGAAACAGTTCCGCATCTCGTCTAACTTTAACCCGCGTCGTCTGAACCCGGTAACTGGTCGTGTTGCACCACACAGAGGTGTTGATTTCGCGATGCCACAGGGTACACCGGTGCTTTCGGTGGGTGACGGTGAAGTGGTGGTAGCCAAACGCAGTGGCGCTGCAGGTTATTATGTTGCGATCCGTCATGGTCGTAGCTATACCACGCGTTATATGCACTTGCGTAAGATTCTGGTGAAACCGGGGCAGAAGGTGAAACGTGGCGATCGTATCGCGCTATCCGGTAACACCGGGCGTTCAACCGGACCACACCTGCACTATGAAGTATGGATCAACCAGCAGGCCGTAAACCCGCTGACGGCGAAACTGCCGCGTACCGAAGGGCTGACAGGTTCCGATCGTCGCGAGTTCCTGGCGCAGGCCAAAGAGATTGTGCCGCAGCTACTGTTTGATTAATTAACATCCATTCGCAGCCGGTACGCAGTCAGTACCGGCTTTTTTATTTGGTGCGGGGCAAATTGCGCCGCTACACTATCAGCAGATTGATTTTTGCCTTATCCGAAACTGGAAAAGCATGGAAACGAAAAAAAATAATAGTGAATACATTCCTGAGTTTGATAAATCCTTTCGCCATCCGCGCTACTGGGGAGCCTGGTTGGGCGTGGCGGCGATGGCCGGTATTGCTTTAACACCTCCGAAATTCCGCGATCCCATTCTGGCGCGACTCGGGCGTTTTACCGGACGACTGGGAAAAAGCTCGCGCCGTCGTGCGTTGATCAACCTGTCCCTCTGTTTTCCGGAACGTAGCGAAGCCGAACGCGAAGCGATTGTTGATGAGATGTTTGCCACAGCGCCCCAGGCGATGGCGATGATGGCGGAACTGGCGATACGTGGGCCGGAGAAAATTCAGCCGCGCGTCGACTGGCAGGGGCTGGAGATCATCGCAGAGATGCGGCGTAACAACGAGAAAGTGATCTTTCTGGTGCCGCACGGCTGGGCAGTGGATATCCCCGCCATGCTGATGGCATCGCAAGGACAGAAAATGGCGGCAATGTTCCATAATCAGGGCAATCCAGTTTTTGATTATGTCTGGAACACCGTGCGTCGTCGTTTTGGCGGACGTCTTCACGCGAGAAATGATGGCATTAAACCGTTCATCCAGTCGGTTCGTCAGGGCTACTGGGGCTATTATTTGCCCGATCAGGATCATGGCCCGGAGCACAGCGAATTTGTTGATTTCTTTGCAACCTATAAAGCGACGCTGCCCGCGATTGGTCGTTTGATGAAAGTGTGTCGTGCGCGCGTCGTACCGCTGTTTCCGATTTATGATGGCAAGACGCACCGTTTGACGATTCAGGTGCGCCCGCCGATGGACGACTTGTCAGAAGCGGATGATCATACGATTGCGCGGCGGATGAATGAAGAAGTCGAGATTTTTGTTGGTCCGCGACCAGAACAATACACCTGGATTTTAAAATTGCTCAAGACCCGGAAGCCTGGTGAAATCCAGCCGTATAAACGTAAAGATCTTTATCCCATCAAATAAAAAAAGCCTCTCACGAGGAGAGGCTTCCGTTAGTTGATAAGTTCAAGTTTGCCTGATGAGTAATTTTATCGAGCCTACAGACGATTTGTAATCTTTTGAATTATCAAGGTGTTGTAGGCCGGATAGGGCGTTTACGCCGCATCCGGCAACTTACTTACTCAACAGTTAAAATACGCGTGGTATTGGTAGAACCCACGGTACTCATTACGTCGCCCTGGGTGACGATGACCAGGTCGCCGGACATCAGATAGCCTTTATCGCGCAGCAGATTTACCGCTTCGCTGGCCGCAACTACGCCATCACTTGCACTGTCAAAATAGACCGGCGTGACACCACGATAAAGTGCAGTCAGGTTCAGGGTACGCTCATGACGAGACATGGCGAAAATTGGCAGACCGGAACTGATACGGGAGGTCATCAGCGCGGTACGACCAGACTCGGTCATGGTGATGATAGCGGTAACCCCTTTCAGGTGGTTAGCTGCATACATCGCGGACATGGCGATTGCTTCTTCCACATTATCGAACTGAACGTCCAGACGGTGTTTAGAAACGTTAATGCTCGGGATTTTTTCAGCCCCCAGGCAAACGCGCGCCATCGCAGCAACTGTTTCTGAAGGGTATTGGCCCGCAGCGGTTTCCGCAGACAGCATCACGGCATCAGTACCATCCAGCACGGCGTTTGCCACGTCCATAACTTCTGCACGGGTTGGCATCGGGTTGGTGATCATTGACTCCATCATCTGGGTCGCTGTAATTACCGCACGGTTAAGCTGGCGCGCACGACGGATCAACGCCTTCTGAATGCCGACCAGTTCCGGATCGCCAATTTCAACGCCGAGGTCACCGCGTGCGACCATCACCACGTCAGAGGCGAGGATAATGTCGTCCATTGCATCCTGGCTGCAAACGGCTTCCGCACGTTCAACCTTGGCGACAATTTTCGCATCACAACCTGCGTCGCGTGCCAGACGGCGGGCATAGTTCAGATCTTCGCCACAGCGCGGGAAGGAAACTGCCAGATAATCCACGCCAATCAGTGCGGCAGTCTGAATATCAGCTTTATCTTTTTCGGTCAGTGCTTCAGCCGACAGACCGCCGCCGAGTTTGTTGATCCCTTTATTGTTAGAGAGAGGGCCACCGACAGTGACTTCGGTGAACACTTTCATGCCCTGAACTTCCAGCACTTTTAACTGTACGCGACCGTCGTCCAGCAGCAGGATGTCGCCAGGCACGACGTCAGCAGGCAGACCTTTATAGTCGATACCGACTTTTTCTTTATCGCCTTCACCTTTACCCAGGTTAGCATCCAGCAGGAATTTGTCCCCAATGTTGAGGAACACCTTACCTTCTTTAAAGGTAGATACACGAATCTTTGGCCCCTGAAGGTCACCCAGAATAGCCACATGACGCCCCAGTTTTGCGGCAATTTCACGAACTTTATCTGCGCGCATTTTGTGATCTTCAGGCGAGCCGTGAGAAAAGTTCATACGTACAACGTTTGCGCCGGCAGCGATAACTTTTTCAAGGTTATTATCGCGATCAGTAGCCGGGCCTAACGTGGTAACGATTTTGGTTCTGCGAAGCCTTCTGGACATGTAATACTCCGTTGACTGAAACAACAAGGTGTTGCTTGAACATGAAATTCGCATAAATTAAAACGATAACGGTTCTAAATTAAACACATGCGAATGTCGTATAAGGATAGAACAGTGACTATCGTTTCAGCGATCGTCACTTAAATTAAGTAACTGCTTATCAAAACGCGATTCCTTGAGAGCTTCCTTGACCCGCTTCAAGTTATCTCTGAATTTTGTTCCGCGTCGCAAAGTAAATCCTGTTGCCAGCACATCTATCACGGTCAACTGTGCAAGTCGAGAGACCATGGGCATATAAATGTCAGTATCTTCCGGTACATCGAGGGTAATTGCCAGCGTTGCTTCCCGGGCGAGTGGCGTTCCCGCTGAGGTGAGGGCAATCACCATTGCGTCGTTTTCTCGCGCCAGTTGCGCCAGTTCAACCAGATTTTTTGTTCTGCCGGTGTGGGAAATCAGCACAACGACGTCACCATCACTACAATTCATACAACTCATTCGTTGCAGTACGATATCGTCCGAGTAGATCACCGGAACATTGAAGCGAAAAAACTTATTCATCGCATCGTGGGCAACGGCAGCGGAAGAACCTAATCCAAAAAAGGCAATTTTCTTCGCCTGGGTGAGGAGATCAACGGCACGATTGACGGCGGATTTATCCAGCGAGTGACGGACGTGATCAAGAGTAGCCATTGCCGACTCAAATATTTTCCCTGTGTATGATTCAACGCTGTCATCTTCATTGACGTTGCGATTAACATAAGGAGTGCCATTCGCCAGACTTTGCGCCAGATGCAGTTTAAAATCAGGAAAACCGCGAGTGTCCATGCTGCGACAGAAACGATTCACCGTCGGCTCGCTAACATTGGCTTCCAGCGCCAGAGCAGCAATACTCGAATGGATCGCGTTGTCGGGCGAAGCAAGAATGACCTCGGCAACTTTGCGTTCTGATTTGCTCAAATGTTCCAGTTGAGACTGGATTTTTTCCAGCATATTCATGATGTAAAGAGACTCACGGGTAATGACGATTTCCGCACTGAAAGAAATCGAAATGCAGTTTTGTCAGATATTACGCCTGTGTGCTGGGTTAATGACAAAAGCAGATAAAAAAGTTGTTATTTTTTTTCATAACATGATCAGTGTCAGATTTTTACCCAATGGAAAACGATGGTTTTTTTATCAGTTTTGCCGCACTTTGCGCGCTTTTGCCGTAATCGCACGGGTGGATAAGCGTTTACAGTTTTCGCAAGCCCGTAAAAGCAGTACAGTGCACCGTAAGAAAATTACAAATATACCCAGGCTTAAGTACCGGGTTAGTTAACTTAAGGAGAATGACATGGCGGTAACGCAAACAGCCCAGGCCTGTGACCTGGTCATTTTCGGCGCGAAAGGCGACCTTGCGCGTCGTAAATTGCTGCCTTCCCTGTATCAACTGGAAAAAGCCGGTCAGCTCAACCCGGACACCCGGATTATCGGCGTAGGGCGTGCTGACTGGGATAAAGCGGCATATACCAAAGTTGTCCGCGAGGCGCTTGAAACCTTCATGAAAGAAACCATTGATGAAGGTCTGTGGGATACCCTGAGTGCGCGTCTGGATTTTTGTAATCTTGATGTCAATGACACGGCCGCATTCAACCGCCTTGGCGCGATGCTGGATCAAAAAAATCGTATCACCATTAACTACTTTGCCATGCCACCAAGCACCTTTGGTGCGATCTGCAAAGGGTTGGGTGAGGCAAAACTGAATGCTAAACCTGCTCGCGTGGTCATGGAAAAACCGCTGGGAACATCACTGGCGACTTCGCGTGAAATTAACGATCAGGTAGGCGAATATTTCGAGGAGTGCCAGGTTTACCGTATCGACCACTATCTGGGTAAAGAAACGGTACTGAACCTGCTGGCGCTGCGTTTTGCTAACTCTCTGTTTGTGAACAACTGGGACAATCGCACCATTGATCATGTTGAGATCACGGTGGCAGAAGAGGTCGGAATCGAAGGGCGCTGGGGGTATTTTGATAAAGCCGGTCAGATGCGCGATATGATCCAGAACCACCTGCTGCAAATTCTTTGCATGATTGCGATGTCTCCGCCGTCCGACCTGAGCGCCGACAGCATCCGTGATGAAAAAGTGAAAGTACTGAAGTCATTGCGTCGAATTGACCGCACCAATGTGCGTGAAAAAACAGTACGCGGGCAATACACCGCAGGCTTCGCTCAGGGCAAAAAAGTACCAGGCTATCTGGAAGAAGAGGGTGCGAATAAAAGCAGTAACACGGAAACCTTCGTGGCTATCCGCGTCGACATCGATAACTGGCGTTGGGCTGGCGTGCCGTTCTACCTGCGAACAGGTAAACGTCTGCCGACAAAATGCTCTGAAGTTGTGGTCTATTTCAAAACACCAGAACTGAATCTGTTCAAAGAGTCGTGGCAGGATCTGCCGCAGAACAAACTGACTATTCGTCTGCAACCCGATGAGGGCGTGGATATCCAGGTGTTGAATAAAGTCCCTGGTCTTGATCACAAACATAATCTGCAAATCACCAAACTGGATCTGAGCTATTCAGAAACCTTTAATCAGACGCATCTGGCTGATGCTTATGAGCGTCTGTTGCTGGAAACGATGCGCGGTATTCAGGCGTTGTTTGTGCGTCGCGATGAAGTGGAAGAAGCGTGGAAATGGGTAGATTCCATTACTGAAGCATGGGCGATGGACAACGATGCGCCGAAACCGTATCAGGCCGGAACCTGGGGCCCGGTTGCCTCGGTGGCGATGATTACCCGTGACGGTCGCTCCTGGAATGAGTTTGAGTAATATCTCGACTTATCCTTACGGGTTATTTTACCGGTAACATGATCTTGCACAGATTGTAGAGTAATTTTTACACTTTTGAGCCTCGTGTGGATTCACCCACGAGGCTTTTTTTATTACACTCACTGAAACGTTTCTGCCCTATGAGCTCCGGTTACAGGCGTTTCAGTCATATTTTTCTTGAGTGAAACGCATTGTGAATCACCCTGCTCTGACAACTCAATTTCAGGAGCCTTTATGAATCCACAATTGTTACGCGTAACAAATCGAATTATTGAACGTTCGCGCGCGACTCGTTCTGCTTATCTCGCCCGGATCGAACAAGCGAAAACCTCGACCGTTCATCGTTCGCAGTTGGCATGCGGTAATCTGGCACACGGTTTCGCCGCTTGCCAGCCAGAAGACAAAGCCTCCCTGAAAAGCATGTTGCGTAACAATATCGCCATTATCACCTCCTACAACGACATGCTCTCTGCCCACCAGCCTTATGAACATTATCCAGAGATCATTCGTAAAGCACTGCATGAAGCTAACGCGGTCGGCCAGGTGGCGGGGGGTGTTCCGGCGATGTGCGATGGTGTCACCCAGGGGCAGGACGGAATGGAGCTGTCGCTGTTAAGCCGCGAAGTGATTGCCATGTCGGCGGCGGTGGGGCTGTCTCATAACATGTTTGATGGCGCGCTGTTCCTCGGCGTGTGCGACAAGATTGTCCCAGGGCTGACGATGGCTGCACTGTCGTTCGGTCATCTGCCTGCGGTATTTGTGCCATCAGGCCCGATGGCAAGTGGTTTGCCAAACAAAGAGAAAGTTCGCATTCGCCAGCTTTATGCTGAAGGAAAAGTGGATCGTATGGCGCTGCTGGAGTCAGAAGCCGCGTCTTATCATGCGCCGGGTACGTGTACTTTTTACGGTACAGCCAACACCAATCAGATGGTGGTTGAATTTATGGGGATGCAGTTGCCAGGCTCTTCTTTTGTTCATCCGGACTCTCCACTGCGTGATGCATTAACTGCAGCCGCTGCGCGCCAGGTTACACGCATGACCGGCAATGGTAATGAATGGATGCCAATCGGTAAGATGATCGATGAGAAAGTGGTGGTGAACGGTATCGTGGCGCTGCTGGCAACAGGTGGTTCCACTAACCATACAATGCACCTGGTGGCGATGGCGCGTGCGGCGGGTATTCAGATTAACTGGGATGACTTCTCTGATCTTTCTGATGTCGTACCGCTGATGGCGCGTCTCTACCCGAACGGCCCGGCCGATATTAATCACTTCCAGGCGGCGGGAGGCGTACCGGTGCTGGTGCGTGAACTGCTCAAGGCGGGTCTGCTGCATGAAGATGTGAATACGGTAGCGGGTTTTGGTCTTTCTCGTTATACCCTCGAGCCGTGGCTGAATAACGGTGAGCTGGACTGGCGAGAAGGTGCAGAAAAATCGCTCGACAGCAATGTGATCGCTTCCTTCGAACAACCTTTCTCTCATCATGGTGGGACAAAAGTGTTAAGCGGTAACCTGGGCCGTGCGGTTATGAAAACCTCCGCTGTACCCGTTGAAAACCAGGTAATTGAAGCGCCTGCGGTTGTTTTCGAGAGCCAGCATGACGTTATGCCAGCCTTTGAAGCGGGTTTGCTGGACCGTGATTGTGTGGTTGTTGTTCGTCATCAGGGGCCAAAAGCGAACGGAATGCCAGAATTACATAAACTCATGCCGCCACTTGGTGTATTATTGGACCGGTGTTTCAAAATTGCGTTAGTTACCGATGGACGCCTCTCCGGTGCTTCAGGTAAAGTGCCGTCAGCTATCCACGTAACACCAGAAGCCTACGATGGCGGGTTACTGGCGAAAGTGCGCGATGGAGACATCATTCGTGTGAATGGACAGACAGGCGAACTGACGTTGCTGGTAGACGAAGCGGAACTGGCTGCTCGCGAACCACACATTCCTGACCTGAGCGCGTCACGCGTAGGAACAGGACGTGAATTATTCGGCGCCTTGCGTGAAAAACTGTCCGGTGCCGAACAGGGCGCAACCTGTATCACTTTTTAAGACGACAAAATTTGTAATCAGGCGAGAGAAAACTCTGATGAAAAACTGGAAAACAAGTGCAGAATCAATCCTGACCACTGGCCCGGTTGTACCGGTTATTGTGGTAAACAAACTGGAACACGCGGTGCCAATGGCAAAAGCGTTGGTTGCTGGTGGCGTGCGCGTTCTGGAAGTGACTTTGCGTACCGAGTGTGCAGTTGATGCTATCCGTGCAATCGCCAAAGAAGTACCGGAAGCGATTGTGGGTGCTGGTACTGTGCTGAACCCACAGCAACTGGCAGAAGTGACCGAAGCAGGCGCACAGTTCGCTATTAGCCCGGGTCTGACTGAACCACTGCTGAAAGCAGCGACTGAAGGCTCCATTCCTCTGATTCCAGGTATCAGCACTGTTTCTGAACTGATGCTGGGTATGGACTACGGCCTGAAAGAGTTCAAATTCTTCCCGGCGGAAGCTAATGGCGGCGTGAAAGCACTGCAGGCGATCGCAGGCCCGTTCTCCCAGGTTCGTTTCTGCCCGACTGGTGGTATTTCTCCGGCTAACTACCGTGACTACCTGGCGCTGAAAAGCGTGCTGTGTATCGGTGGTTCATGGCTGGTTCCGGCGGATGCGCTGGAAGCAGGCGATTACGACCGCATCACTAAGCTGGCACGTGAAGCAGTAGAAGGCGCGAAGCTGTAAAAGTCAAAATGCCCGATCCATGATCGGGCATTTTTGCAGCGTGTTTCTGACGGACTTAACCTTGTACTTTCACCTGTGCGGCGGCGTGCTTCGCGCGTTCAATCGCCTCACCAATGCTCTCCGCTGTAGCCAGTGTCACACCCAGACGACGGCTGCCATCAATTTCCGGCTTACCAAATAAACGAATCTGCAAACCTGCGCCAACGGCATTCTGCACATTATCAAACGTGACATTCTGACTGCTCAGTTGCGGCAGGATAACAGCAGAAGCGGCAGGGCCATTCTGACGAATCCCGCCAACAGGCAGTCCGAGGAACGCGCGTACATGCAGGGCAAATTCCGAGAGATCCTGAGAAATTAACGTCACCATCCCGGTGTCATGCGGGCGAGGGGAGACTTCACTGAAAATCACCTCATCGCCACAGACAAACAACTCCACACCAAACAGACCATAGCCGCCCAGCGCCAGCACCACTTTGCGGGCAATCTCCTGCGCACGTTCCAGAGCCAGTGGACTCATTTGCTGCGGTTGCCAGGATTCGCGATAGTCACCATCTTCCTGACGATGACCTATTGGTGCACAGAAATGGACGCCATCCACCGCACTGACGGTTAGTAGGGTAATCTCAAAGTCAAACTTAACCACGCCTTCAACAATCACGCGGCCCGCCCCGGCGCGACCACCTTGCTGGGCGTACTCCCACGCCTGAGCAAGCTGGTCGGCAGAGCGAATAAACGTCTGCCCCTTGCCGGAAGAACTCATGACCGGTTTAACGATACAGGGATAGCCAATGGCGGTAACCGCCTCGCGGAAAAGACTTTCGCTATCGGCAAAACGATACGTTGAAGTGGGAAGCTGAAGTTCTTCTGCCGCCAGGCGACGGATCCCTTCGCGATTCATCGTTAGCTGAGTCGCACGAGCGCAGGGGACAACATTCAACCCTTCCTTTTCAAGCTGGATCAGCATATCGGTGGCAATAGCTTCGATCTCCGGCACGATATAGTGCGGTTTTTCCAGTTCAACCACACGGCGCAACGCATCGCCATCCAGCATATTGATGACATGAGAACGATGCGCGACATGCATGGCTGGCGCGTCGGCATAGCGATCGACCGCAATCACTTCTACACCGAGGCGTTGGCACTCGATGGCCACTTCTTTACCCAGTTCACCGGAGCCTAATAACATCACGCGAGTTGCTGCCGGACGCAGCGCAGTGCCTAATAACGTCATAACGAATATCCCCTGATTAATTCCGCGCGCAGTATAAACGAAAACGTTTGCGTATGTCTTTATTGCTTGATTGCTCGTGTTGATTTCAAGACCGAAAAGAATTATGCTGTATAAAATTACAGTTATTGTGAGAGGCTGCAAATGGCGGTTGAAATTAAATACGTAGTCATTCGTGAGGGCGAAGAGAAGATGTCGTTTACCAGCAAAAAGGAAGCCGATGCTTATGACAAAATGCTTGATACGGCGGATCTGCTCGACACCTGGCTGACAAGTTCTCCAGTACAAATGGAAGACGAGCAACGTGAAGCGCTTTCGCTGTGGCTGGCAGAACAGAAAGATGTGCTTAGCACGATTCTGAAAACTGGTAAATTACCGTCTCCCCAGGTGGTCGGTAGTCGCTCTGATGTGGCAGATGAGACACACGCCGCCTGAAGCCACTTGCGCTCCTGATAATTTGTACCATGCTTTCTCCTGAATCATTGTGCTATGGAGAAAAACATGAAAAAAAGAGGGGCGTTGTTGGGGCTGTTACTGCTTTCTGCCTGTGCATCAGTTTTCGCTGCAAATAACGAAGCCAGCAAGTCGGTCACTTTCCCAAAGTGTGAAGGTCTGGATGCAGCCGGAATCGCTGCGAGTGTAAAACGCGATTATCAACAAAACCGCGTCGCGCGCTGGGCAGACGATCAAAAAATCGTTGGTCAGGCCGATCCGGTAGCGTGGGTCAGTGTGCAGGATATTCAGGGTAAAGATGATAAATGGTCAGTTCCGCTGACCGTGCGTGGTAAAAGCGCTGATATTCATTATCTGGTTAATGTGGACTGTAAAGCGGGAATGGCGGATTACCAGCGTCGTTAATTGCTGTCAGTCATTGCACATAACCCCTGGCGGATGCGGCGCGAGCGTCTTATCCGCTCTATAACGCACCAGATCCCGCAGGCCTGATAAGGCGCGACAGCGTCGCATCAGGCAATCAGCATAAGGCAACTCCAATTACGGCTACAAACCTCTACCATCGCAATTACCCTAAATAACCCGATCACCATTTTCCGTGGCTGGCTTCCTTGCTGTCCGCTAATTTGCGCATCTTTTGCCTCAATATACACTTTCTGACATCCTCATCCGCTATGCTACAGGCATTAAAATGGTTATTGAGGAGCAAACATGGCTAACTGGTTAAATCAACTGCAATCCCTTCTCGGGCAAAACAGTTCTTCTACCTCCTCGTCTACGGATCAGGGATTGGGCAAACTTTTAGTGCCGGGCGCATTAGGCGGGCTGGCTGGGTTACTGGTAGCGAATAAATCAGCACGTAAACTTTTAACGAAGTATGGCACGAACGCGTTGCTGGTAGGCGGTGGCGCGGTGGCTGGTACGGTGCTGTGGAACAAATACAAAGATAAAATTCGCGCGGCGCACCAGAACGAACCGCAATTCGGCACCCAGAGCACGCCGCTGGATGAGCGCACGGAACGTTTGATCCTCGCGCTGGTATTTGCCGCTAAAAGTGATGGTCATATTGATGCCAAAGAACGTGCGGCTATCGATCAGCAATTGCGTGAAGCGGGTGTAGAAGAGCAGGGCCGTGTTCTTATCGAGCAGGCAATCGAACAGCCATTGGATCCTCAGCGTCTGGCCCTGGGGGTTCGAAACGAAGAAGAGGCGCTGGAAATCTATTTCCTGAGCTGTGCAGCTATTGATATTGACCATTTTATGGAGCGTAGTTACCTGAATGCACTGGGCGACGCGCTGAAAATTCCCCAGGATGTTCGCGAAGGGATCGAACGCGATCTCGAACAGCAAAAGCGTACTTTGTCTGAATAATCCTTCTCTCTGTATAGCCCTATATTTACGTTTTTCGGGCTATACAAACTCGCACAGCTAGTTGAACCGACTGATTTTATCTGCCTGCTACCTTTCGATTTTCACTTCATAACGTGTCATCATCGCTGCAATGACTGTCCTGTTTCGCTTGCATCCCGGGTGAGTTTTGCCACCCTTATAAGATGCTTCAACCAGAAAGAACAATAACATGCTACCAAAAGCTGCTCGAATTCCCCATGCCATGACGCTTCATGGTGATACGCGTATCGACAATTACTACTGGTTGCGGGACGACACGCGCTCGCAGCCGGAAGTACTGAATTACCTGCAACAGGAAAATAGTTACGGGCACCAGGTGATGGCTTCGCAACAAGCCCTGCAGGATCGGATACTAAAAGAAATCATTGAGCGTATCCCGCAAAGAGAAGTCTCTGCGCCTTATATTAAAAACGGTTATCGTTACCGGCATATTTATGAACCCGGCAGTGAATATGCCATTTATCAACGCCAGTCTGCATTCACTGAAGAGTGGGACGAATGGGAAACGTTGCTTGATGCCAACAAGCGGGCGGCACACAGTGAATTTTATTCTATGGGCGGCATGGCTATAACGCCCGATAACACCATTATGGCGCTGGCAGAAGATTTCCTTTCCCGACGCCAGTACGGCATCCGTTTTCGCAATCTTGAAACGGGCAACTGGTATCCCGAACTGCTGGATAATGTGGAACCCAGCTTTGTCTGGGCGAATGACTCATGGACTTTTTATTATGTGCGTAAGCATCCGGTAACTCTGCTGCCTTATCAGGTCTGGCGGCACGCCATCGGGACTCCGGCATCGCAAGATAAACTGATCTACGAAGAAAAAGACGATACGTTTTATGTCAGTCTGCATAAAACGACATCAAAACACTATGTGGTTATTCACCTTGCCAGCGCCACGACCAGTGAAGTTCGTCTGCTGGATGCCGAGCTGGCCGATGCAGAACCGTTTGTCTTTTTGCCGCGGCGTAAAGATCACGAATACAGTCTCGATCATTATCAGCACCGCTTTTATCTACGCTCTAACCGTAACGGCAAAAACTTTGGTTTATATCGTACCCGAATGCGTGAAGAGCAGCAGTGGGAAGAGTTAATTCCGCCACGCGATAACATCATGCTGGAAGGATTTACGCTGTTTACCGACTGGCTGGTGGTTGAAGAGCGCCAGCGTGGGTTAACCAGTCTGCGGCAAATCAATCGCAAAACGCGGGAAGTTATCGGTATTGCTTTTGACGATCCGGCTTACGTCACCTGGATTGCCTATAATCCGGAACCTGAAACTTCGCGATTGCGTTACGGCTATTCCTCCATGACCACGCCAGACACGCTGTTTGAACTGGATATGGACACCGGTGAACGCCGCGTATTAAAACAAACTGAAGTGCCCGGTTTTGATGCAGAGAATTACCGTAGTGAACACCTGTGGATCACCGCCCGTGATGGCGTCGAAGTTCCGGTTTCGTTGGTTTATCATCGCAAACATTTCCGCAAAGGGCACAACCCGCTGCTGGTGTACGGATATGGTTCTTACGGCGCAAGTATTGATGCCGATTTCAGTTTTAGTCGCCTGAGTTTGTTGGATCGCGGCTTTGTCTACGCCATTGTGCATGTTCGTGGCGGTGGTGAACTGGGACAGCAGTGGTACGAAGATGGCAAGTTCCTGAAAAAGAAAAATACTTTCAATGATTATCTTGATGCCTGCGACGCACTGTTAAAGCTGGGTTACGGTTCTCCTTCGCTCTGTTATGCGATGGGTGGTAGCGCGGGTGGCGTGTTGATGGGGGTCGCTATCAATGAACGACCAGAATTGTTCCACGGCGTTATTGCCCAGGTGCCGTTTGTCGATGTGGTGACGACGATGCTTGATGAGTCGATTCCGCTCACTACGGGCGAGTTTGAAGAGTGGGGGAATCCGCAGGATCTACAATATTACGAGTACATGAAAAGCTACAGCCCGTATGACAATGTCACGGCGCAGGCTTACCCACATTTGCTGGTGACGACAGGTTTACACGATTCACAGGTGCAATACTGGGAACCGGCAAAATGGGTGGCTAAATTGCGCGAGCTTAAAACAGACGACCATCTGTTGCTGTTATGTACCGACATGGACTCGGGGCATGGCGGCAAATCCGGTCGCTTTAAATCTTACGAAGGTGTGGCAATGGAATATGCTTTTCTGGTCGCGCTGGCGCAGGGAACATTACCTGGTCAGCCAGCGGCTTAAGCATCCGCCAAATAGTGCTTCAAGGTTAAACGCAGTTCCGGGCTCATACTGTCGAGGTTATTAAACAACCAGCGCAGATAGCCCGGATCGCGCTCTGCAACTTCTGATACCGCTTTGCCGCGATACTTGCCAAACGTGAATGTCGTTAACAATGACGGACGCCCGGTGATATCCGCCATTTGTTCTACCGTCCAGCCGGATGTGTTCATAATATCGATAAGTAAGGCCGCGGTGATGTAACAGTCATACAGCGCACGGTGGTGATGCAGCCCCGGCGGCGTTTGCACATTGAGCTTACGTGTTTTATACAGCGCCATGTTGCTGTACTTGATCCCCGGCCACAAACGACGGGCCAATTTCATCGTGCAGATCCACTCACCGGGCATTTCAGGCAGTACACGGCGGTCAAAGCTGGCGTTGTGGGCGACATACCATTCACTACCGTAGTAGTGTGGGAGCACGTCTTCAATCCACGGTTTGTCAGCAACCATGGCTTCAGTAATACGGTGGATCGCCATAGCCTGCGGAGTGATAGGGCGGTCGGGGCGAACAAGGTGGCTCATAGGGTTAACGATTTTCCCGTCAACAACATCAACAGAGGCAATCTCCACGACCCCTCCCTGTAAACCGCAGGTTTCAGTATCGATAATACGCAACATGGCAAAACTCCGGGTCGAAAACGCCTAGCGTAATGGAATGATATCGCCTTGCCAACCCTGCGATGTGCGCTGACCAACTAACAATAACGAACCGTAATCGGCGCGGACGATGAGGCGACCATATTCATCCCACAATGCACTATTACCGCGGGCATTAGCCATTAGAACAGCGATGGAATATTGATGTGAGAAAAATTGTAAGTGGCGAGTAGAAGTCAATAAATCTGGCTCGCTGATGCACTGACCGGTGGTAAAGAGTGAGCAGCTCGGGTCCATATCAATACCTTCAGGTTGTCCATCCACCACCGTGATGGTTTTGGAATGTCGCCCCAGGCATGCTCCGTGACTTTGATGATAAATTGCTGGCGCATTCATCCACGGTGCAAATACGGCAATTCCACGAATAAATCGATCGTTATATTCAACGGGAAGGCCGGTAATAATGGTCATTCGATAAGTCATTGCGGCATAACAAAGCGGGTCTAATAGCGAGAGGTCGGGCGGGGCAGGAAGAGGGCGTCGTTTATAATCACATCCCAGTAGAGAAAGCGAGGGGAAAACCAAAAGTTCACACTGCTGTCTGGCGGCAGCCCTCACGAACTCCAGATGATGGGCTACCTGCTCAGTGAGTGAGGCTTTACGAGGCTCATATTGTGCTGCTGCGACTTTCCTGTATGACATGATGACTTCCTTTTCACAGTGTCCGCAAATATTGGTGAGAATAAGAAAATACTCATAATTTAGCAGGCATCATGTAAGGAAGTGTAACTTAATATAAGGTTTATTTAAGTTTAGGTTCGTAAGGTAAACGTGACAGATTTACAGAGGTGAGACGGTGGGCGATAAGGCGCTCACGAAACCAGCTTCGCAGGTGTTCTGGTTGTTCACGTTCAACCGCTTCAGCAATCACCGGCATATTGTAACGTTCTTTAAATGCTACCCCGGCGGCCGCCAGATCGACATTAACTTTATCCATTTCAGTTTGATCCAGTTTGGCCAGATTCTTCAACATGCTGTGTCTCCTCATTAATCGCGGGCAAAAGTTACTAAGAGTTAGCCAGGATGGCAAGCCGGAATTGATGATCCTCGACTCTATCATTAGACAAGGTTATGCTCTGTAAAAAAGTTATTACAAAAAGGAATAGATAATATGGCTTCAACTGCACGTTCCCTTAGTTATGCGCTGACATTTCTGACAGCTTCGCTGGGAGTACCTTCTGCCTGGGCGCATGCGCATTTGACGCATCAGTATCCTGCGGCGAATGCGGAGGTTATCGCTGCTCCACAGGCCATTACTTTAAACTTCTCTGAAAGTATTGAACCCGGGTTCAGTGGCGCAAAAGTCATTGGCTCAAAGAATGAAAATATTAAAACGTTACCCGCGAAGCGTAATGAACAGGACAAAACCCAATTGATTGTTCCGCTTACCGACGCCCTGAAACCCGGGAGTTATACCGTTAACTGGCATGTTGTTTCGGTGGACGGGCATAAAACCAAAGGGCAATACACCTTTACAGTGAAATAAAGCATGTTGGCGTTTACCTGGGTCGCACTACGATTTATCCATTTTATCTCCCTGATGCTGGTCTTTGGCTTCGCGATGTATGGAGCATGGCTGGCACCAGTAACAATTCGTCGATTACTGACGAAACGTTTTCTGCGTATACAACAGCACGCCGCCGTCTGGAGTTTGAGCAGTGCCGCTGCGATGTTCGCCGTTCAGGGAGGGTTGATGAGCGCGGGATGGCCGGATGTGGTGTCGTTGAACATTTGGTTGTCGGTGTTACAAACACAGTTTGGTGGTGTCTGGATTTGGCAAATCGTTCTCGCCCTCGTTACGCTGACCGTGGCTCTGATGCAACCACGGAATATGCCTCGTCTGTTGTTTATGTTAACTACCGCGCAATTTATTTTGATGGCGGGAGTAGGACACGCGACATTAAACGAAGGATTAACGGCGAAAATCCATCAGACGAATCACGCCGTACATCTGATCTGTGCGGCGGCATGGTTTGGTGGCTTGCTGCCGGTCGTCTGGTGTATGCAGTTGGTGAAAGGGCGTTGGCGACGTGAGGCCATTCATGCACTGATGCGATTTTCCCGGTGTGGACATTTTGCTGTGATAGGTGTACTGGGCAGTGGTGTGCTTAATACATTGTTAATCACTGGATTTTCCCCCACACTTGCGACGTACTGGGGGCTGCTTTTATTACTTAAAGTCATACTGGTAATGGTTATGGTGGCCATCGCGCTGGCAAATCGTTATGTTCTTGTTCCGCGCATGGGGCAGGACGAAGACCGTGCGGCACCCTGGTTTGTGTGGATGACTAAACTCGAATGGGCGATAGGTGCGGTAGTGCTGGTGATTATCAGCCTGCTTGCGACTCTCGAACCTTTTTGATGGATTACGAAAATGATGAAAAAAAGTATTCTGGCGTTTCTGTTACTCACCAGTTCGGCAGCGGCGTTGGCGGCTCCGCAGGTGATTACCGTCAGCCGTTTTGAAATGGGTAAAGACAAATGGGCGTTTAATCGCGAAGAGGTGATGCTGACCTGTCGTCCGGGCAATGCTTTGTATGTCATTAACCCAAGTACCCTGGTACAGTATCCTTTAAACGATATCGCACAAAAGGAAGTAGCCAGCGGGAAGACTAAAGCCCAGCCCATTTCGGTGATCCAGATTGATGATCCCAATAAACCAGGTGAAAAAGTGAGTCTGGCACCGTTTATTGAAAGAGCTGAGAGACTCTGTTAATTATCTATAGTAATTTTTTGATTTTAAATAAAAAACCGCCCGGGTGCTTTCACCAGAACGGGCGGTTTTTAACATTTTAGAGGATGATAAACGCGCTTTTTTTCTGACCACTTTACGCGCGGACTGGAAAACCTGGCGTCGTCATCTATTCTTAAAAGGCAAGGCAACTAAGCCTGCATTAATGCCAACTTTTAGCGCACGGCTCTCTCCCAAGAGCCATTTCCCTGGACCGAATACAGGAATCGTATTCGGTCTCTTTTTAATTGTATTTAAAATCAATTAGTTGCAAGCATCTCCCCGAAATCCCCCGAAATTTACTCGAATTTCTGTATTCCGGTCTTTTTTGGTTATATCACAACCAATATACATTTAACAATCCATTTACGTTAAAATCAGAGCAGTAAGTACGTTTTTTCTCGCTCATCAAGATACATTTTTGTTGTCTTCTCCGATGTGTGACCAAGTAGGCGCTGGGCAAATTCTTCTCCACATGTTTCTTTGTACAATCGTCCAGCCAGACTTCTGATCTCGTGAAAAGTTGGTGGGTTTTCACTGAACTGGATACCTGTTAATTTTCTGGCTGCGACAAATTTTTTTGTCAGGCCATCCGGGTGAATGCTGCCGTCAGGGCTGTTTTTTCTAATCCCGGCACTGATTAGATAATCTCCCCGGCTTACCAGGCGGCACCGTTCAACTACTGTACCAAGCCGTAGACCAGCGACAGGAAGGCTGAGTGACAGGGGGATAGCAATCATCATTCCTGTCTTAATTTGCCTGATGTGGAGACGATCATCATAAATATCACTGAACCGCATATTCGTTATGTCTTCGCGACGTTGTCCTGTTACAAGGGCTAAATCCATAGCTAATGGGAACCATGCCGGAAGTTGATCTGCTGCCTCCCTGATGCAGTTGTATGTCTTTAGTTTCAGTCGTTCTCTTGTAACTACTATTTTCGGTGCTCTTGTTGGCGTTACTGGATTTTGAGATATACGTCCTTCAACAATGGCCTCGCGAAACATATCAGACAACACAGAACGCATTGATCCTGCCATTGTGTTTTTCCCTCCTTCAATCCACAAATCAAGAAACTCGGCAATATGGCGAGTGGTTATTTCTGTCAGTAAAATTCCTCCCAATTTTTCTTTTATTGTCTCCAGTTGATTTATCCGAATTTTATAAGTATTTCTGGACACTTTTCTCCTTATAAGAATCGTTTTGTAACGTTCAATCCAGTCTGCCATAGTAAATGAGTCGAACCCTTTAAGCTTTTCAATTAAGGCTGCAGGAGAGTAGTTTTTGTATATATAATGATTTGCTTCAATTGCCTGCGCTACTGCATCTCTCCTTGAAATTTTACCTAGTGTAAATTCTTCTTTCGTCAGAGGGTTGCGCCAGTAATATGCTTTGTCCCTCCTTCGATATGTTAAGTTTTTAGGCAAATTGGGATCGTATTTTTTCCGCTGCATGTTTTAACTTCTCCAGTAACGGACTGTCTCTCCCTTGTCGCCCATTAGGTTGATGGTGTGTTATATCGGTATCAACCTTATTTGGGTTGATATAGAAAGCCTCCGGAACCACCCTGTAACTCCTCCCGTGTAGTTCAGGTGCAGGATAAATGTTTCCATTCCTTGCCCATCGTCTCAGCGTTGATATTGATGGTGGGTTATCCGGATATCTGAGTTTTCCCCACGTTTTGAGTGTCACAAGATTCATTGCCATACCTCTTACGATATGACCGCCAGTAAATATACAGAATACTGGCGGGCGTGGTTGATTTTTAATAATCACCTATGAAGTTCTAGTTTGGATATAATGCAACTCACGATGACAGAAGTTTCTCGCAATTAAAATTTATCAGTTTTGCTTTCTGCTCTCTGGAAACGCCTGCTTCTTTTTTCCCTGAGAGCATTTTTTCGCATTCTGATTTCGTTAGTTTAGATTTTGAATATCTTGTCCAGTTAGTAGGAGTGCCACCTTCCTTTTCAATAGTGGCGGTAATTTTATACATGAACACCTCCATTATTATTTCCAGTGGTTCGTTTATTCCATCTTTCGAGTGCTTCTTTTTCACTTCCACCATAACCGGTTCGGGATTCGCATCCGTTACACTTTGCGCGGTAATATCCTGAAATGGCTTTCACCGTTACTGATGGACAACCACAAAACGGACATGGTTTGACTTTTTCATACCGCATTGTCTTTTCTCTCATATAATAAAATTTTGTGATGGCGGTGAGGCTACACCGCCAAAGTCAATATTAGGAGCTGATATATTCTGGTTTTATATCTGTCAGTGTCGTTTTATACGCCTCATATAATTCACCCAGATGTGGTCGTGCAGCATTCAGCGTATTTTCCAGAGCAGTAAATTTTTGTTCTGCTTCTGGATCACCTGATGAAGGCAGGTCATTTATCATCTTCTCGATACTGGCAATAGCATTGAGACGGTGATGGCGCCGAACCACTTTTCCTTTAAGCTCGGCAAAGAATTCGCCGATCTGGTTTTTCTGATCCTCTATCTCTTGGCGTAATGCAGTGGTTTCCTCAGTCGTGGCCGCGCTTTCGACGCGCTGCCGGAATTCATCAATCCACGCTTCGTCAATACGCTGTTCGATGGTTTCTGTTCGCTGCTCGCTTACCTCGCTATAATTCTGTACCGGCACAGGATTGATGATTTTTTCCTGTGGCTCTTCCAGTTCGTCGGGGGTATACACGCCCAGGATGACGTCAGGACAATAAAGGCGAGCCCAGTATTTCAACGCCAGATAGGCGAGCTGTTGTTTCGGGTTTGAGGTCCATAAAGGAGAATTACGCGTAATCACGCTGGAAAGAAACACCGGTTCTCCCCAGGTAATCTCACTTTCACTGCGAAGAACTGCACCCACTCGAACTGATAGACCATACTCATCTTCACTGGTCCAACATGGGATCGTTTCTTTTTTCTCATAGATTCCGCCTCCTTTGGCCGTTTTCTTAACGGTCTCCACTCGGGTGCGAGAGCATTTCTCCCAGTCTCCCTCGTACTTGTAATGGAAGCGGCCTACAATTGCACTTGAGCTAGAGATCACAGCGTTAACCAGTTGTGCTTCATAACCCAGAACTCCGTTTACCAGGTGTGTTTTCTGAGCCACAGCGTAGGGGTTCATGCCCCATTGCATGGCTTGCATGATAATTGCCATGCAGTCGGCAGGTTTTCCGCGAAGGTGATCGGGAACTGTGACGGTGGCCTGTGACATCAACCCGGCTACTTCCTGAAGTTGCGTCAACGCCTGAACGTTAAAAATAGTGTTACTGGCAGAAATGGTATTTGGTGTCTGCTCTGTCGTGATGATATTGGTATTTTGCATGGTCAGGTTCTCCATTAAGCCAGATGCAGTGCTTCAAGACGACGAAGATCAAAGTCGTTTAATTCGTCGGTGTAACTTTCGGTAATAGGTGCTGGCCAGTTGTTTGTCTCTAGGGCTTCGTTTATCTGGCGTAGCGTCCGGCGATATTCCTGTCGACCAAGCTCCAGGAGTTCCTGCGAGGCTTCCACGACTGCCACCCAGTGATAGCCAACATCTTTGTTGACGAAGATCCAGAAAAATTTGTCCAGGTTTGCCACATCGCAATACATTGCGGCGCTGAGGTGATAATCACGCTCAATAATTTCAAGGTGCAGGCGATCTTTAAGTCGTTCCTGCCGCACATAACCGAGGCTGACTGACTTCACGTCAGCGCAAATGCTTTCGTATGGCAGCCGGATTTCGATATCAGGGCGGACCCTGATTTCCAGCCCGGTTTCTTCATCAAACCCGAAATAGCTGATTTCAGATTTGCGATCCGGGTGGTTGAGTAGCCTTGCTGCATCGGTATTGTTTTGCAGTGCCGCGTGAATATTTTTTGCCTGTTCATACATATCCGGACTGATAAACGTTTTCCCGGCGTTTTCTTCTTGCTGGCGTTTTTGCCAGTCCTCCAGTGTCACCAGTTCCGGGCGAATTTTCCGTGCGATTTCGGTTAATTGCTCTTTTGTGCCACTGATGTTGTAAGGCAACGATTTAGCACGTTCTTTTTTTGCCAGTTCTGGGTCTACAGTTTCAATTTGATCCAGAAGCTGCTCCCGTGCTCCACTGGTTTTCAACAGAGGAGGGAGGCTTGCGTTGTATTCTTTAATACAGGCTTTCATTGCTGATGCTGTGTGTTTTTCCCCCTCAGGAATACGCCGAAATTCCACCGGAAGTGAACCGTAAAGGATGCCTGTTTCTTCGGCCCCAGCACTTACAGACAGTGGCTGTATAAGAGTGCTGTTGTAGCTTTCGATCCACTCTTTCATCTGCTCTGGTGTCATCAGTGCTGGCAGACTGGCATTGTGTTTTTTAATGATGGCGATCAGTTCGTTAGAAGTAGTAACCACATATTCAGGAACCGGTACCGGAATGGCATATTCATCAGCGAATTTATCCGTTTCCAGAACATAGCTGTGAATGATCCGCCCACGCAGCAGTGCATCACTTTCCTCGTTCGGAATAGTTCCGGCAATGTGCCTCCCGTGGTAATACATCAGGCTGATACGGGCATCCTTCAGCATCGTGCTGCTTATTCCGTTGGCGGAGTGATAAACCTCGTTCGGGAGGTTTTCATAGCGGCCTGGCTCGAAATATGACGGCCACATGATTTCAGTTGCTACAGGAGCTGACGCTTCGCCAGTTTCATCACTGCAATCGCGATGCGGATCGCTGCCAGCATTCTCATTGTGCGGATGTTCAGCGCCTTCCATTTCCTCCAGACCTTTTTCCTGATATTCATTCTGATTTTCTTCATTAAAGGTTTTCTGATACGTTGCGTCGCCCATCACCGCACCACAGTCAGGGCAGTTATCCCCGCCAGTCTGACCGCAGGCATTGCAGACTATTTCCGGTTCCTGTTGCACTACTGGCTCAGGTTGTTTCGCATCCGGGCTGATTTTTTCCGTTTCTGGCTGGTTCTGGTACACAGAATCGCGAGTCTGGATCCCCTTAACCCATTTCGGATCGTTCGGGTCGCTAATTCCGTCAACAAATTCACCACGTGATGCAGCAAGCAATTTATCGGCATCGACAGGATTTTTTGATGGAATGTTTTTCCGGGCTTCATGGAGTTCTGCCCGCAGTTCCTGATATTTCGCATCAACAGAATTTACCTGTGACTGAGCATCCAGCGGCTGCGTGTTCTGATGATGTTCAGTTGCATTCGGTTCCACTGTTTCAGCCGTTGCCTGTTCATCTGCCATTGCGCCAGATGGTTGTGGTTTTTCTTCATCGTCCTGTTTTCCTTCTTCTGTTACTCGCTGCGGCATCGGGGCCGAGGAGCGACCGCAGGCAATATCCACGATTTCCGGATCAGGGTTGGCATGATCGGTTTCAGTCAGTACTTTGTTCAGATATTCAGTGACGTGTGCGGGGATGACCTCGATCCCAATTGGTGCTTCTTTCACGGACGCAACCACGATGGCGCGGGAATAATCCAGCCCGCCAGGCATGGTGATGAATTTGTCGCGGAAAACAGAAAAGGGCGGTTTATTTTCAGCGATAATTTCCTCAATGCGTTTAGCGTGTGCCGGATGAAGGTTATAGATGTCCACGTCCATTGAACGGGCCAGTACGCCAGTGGCTACATCGCGCGCCAGTGACGTCAGATCGTGGACGAAACCTTCGCCGCGATCGGTGAGGTTCCCGCCGCCAGCATTAGCACCGGAAGCCGTGCGAGTGATGCGTGAAACACGATTCCCTTTTCGCCATTCTTTTGTCAGAAGACCGCGATCAATGTGTTCGGTATCCAGCCAGGCTGAAATGAAATTCTTAAATTCATAGGGCTGATGTTTTTTCGTGATAGAGAACACTGCCTTAATTGCATCAGTCAGGCGGAGCAGGGCGGCATTATCCAGAGTTGTCGGTTCTGCCATGCTGCGTATGGCCAACAGCAGATTCTGGACATAGCTGTTTTCCTGATCCATCTCAAGAGCAGTAATGTGTTTGCGTTGTTCACGGGTGGCATGATGCAGGTATTTTCGATCCCCGGCTGCATACGTAAAAATGTGCAGAAGACGCTGTGTGAACCGCAAAGTGGCTACAGAGACTTCGCAATCCTGGCAATCCTCGTGGGCGTCTGCCTGCGCGTTTTCTTCCTGGCCTCCCGTCGGTTCTTCGGTTTCCGGTGCATCCTCCTGATGGTGAACGTCGTCTGGCGCTGCTCCCGGTTTTAGTTCCCAGGTCATGGAGTCTTTGTTGAGTTGATAGCGTTCACTCCAGGTAAAATCGATCTCACCTTCAGGGGGAAGGTCATTAACGACAGGAAAATTTGTGGCAACAGCTTTAAAATAGTTGCTCAGTTTTTTACCTGACTTAACGAGCAGGTAGTCCAGAGTGGCACAGGTCGATTCAAAATCGTCGCTTGCCCACAGGACGACGTCAGGTTCACCGGATGATTTTTTCGCTTTCCGTAACAGGAAGAGTGGTTTTGTGCTCATTGTTTTTTAACCTCAACTCAGATTAAAATTCGTTTTGTTCAGTGAATGATCTTGCCGGATACACACTGTTCATAGCCTGCGTATGGCGCAGGCTATTTCTTTCAGATTTCACCGCCTAATTTCATTGCAATCAGAGTTGCCAGAAATCCGGCTTTTTTTTCTGCGGGCAGATTCTTTCCGATGTGAACCAGGCACATTTTTGTGACACCTTCATCAAGTGTTTTTACGTTGCCTGATGGACCGTCGATATCAACCACAGTGAATGGGGTTTCTTTATTTTCTGTTTTAATCACGTAGCCAATACGCTTTCCTTCCAGATTAACCTCGTGAACAATGTCATCGGTCGTTACAACAGTGGCTTCATAATTGGTAATCATGTTTTTCTCCTTAATTAAGGTTGAGCGAATCCCTGCCATTGCTGGCATAAATTCAGTTTCGAATAGTCAGTTAATTAAAGTTCGTGTGCCATCTGGTCTTTTTCGGCACAACTTTCACTACAATATTTTTTCATTTCCGTCATTGGGATAACTCCACGCATGAAATGAAGAGGTCTTTTAATACTTTTGCTTTCTTCAATTTCTTTATTGCAAAGGTGGTAAGCACATTTTATTTTCTTAGTCATCACCATGACTCCGCCTTTACAGGTAAACCATCACGACCGAGGAAGACTTTAATCATGCAGTCAGAAATGCATGTTTTTGTAGTCAGGTTACGAATATAAAGTTTTCGCTTTTTAATATTGTTTGCCGAGGCGATATATGTCCGGCCTTCATGAAGAACATAATCACCAGGAGTCACACACTGACGTGGTATTTCATCAGTTCCGAAGTGATGTGCAATCATAATTATCTCCATTTTTACAAATGAACTTTGTTGATGCGGTGCCTGGTGCCTCCAGGTGACTGCAACCAGTTAACAATTACAGTCGGCTTTCCCACCCAAACCAATAAGGACTAACATGACTTTTAACTGTGCCGCGTGCGCTTAGCCGCATTCACCGCATCACAAAATTCACTTTAAAAAGGGCGGACATCAGTCGAACTTCAAGAAAAAACTGATGCCACCAAGACTACACACAGCGGTGTTGTTATTCACAACCGGAGGCGCATTCCCACCATTTAAATTTAACAGACAAGACCGACTCTTTATGGATATCGGAAATGCGCCTTCGTGTTGTGCCCGGTTTTATTTCACCACCTCCGGGCTTTGGTGGCCTCGGCTATACCCCTACAGCGAGAATATTGAATTAATCCAATAAATGGATTAGCTGGTATTTTTGGCAAGCCAGCGACGTGCGCCCGTTTCCGTTTTGAATGTCTTGCTTTTGGTATAAGTCATGGCAGTGAACGTTCCATCCTGGTTGGGGAACACGCCACAAACTAGGGATTCGTTGTTGCCGAGGTCGATTTTTTGCATTTTGGGAACCCTCACATCTTGTTGTTGCGGATAGAGGCTTCTGCCTGCCAGAGATCCCAGTCGTTGCTGCGTAAAGCCTGCACAGCCTGGTTGTAAGTGATACCGCAACAATCCATCAAATACTGAACTACTTCGTAATGCACCATCTTATCTCTCCCCTTAACGCCGGGTGGCGGAACTAAAACCTACAGCGCCGTGCTGTTCTTGATAGAAATATTAGTAACACGGATATTTTAAGTCAACAGTATGGCGTATGATATTTTTGATTTAGTAACTATGTAAATGTTTTTTCAAGGGAAAAATATTAGTTATACAGCTGATTTGCAGAAGTTATGGCACAAAAAAACCGACTAAGACGTCGGTTTTTTTGTTGTGGAGGGGGTAGTGAGTGGTGGCTACTGGTTACGTTTCTTTAGTGCCAGCATGTTCTCGAAGGCTTCCTCGTAGAGCTTGTTTAGTCCACGTAGCTGGTTAAGGAGTTTGGCTTTTTCTGACGCAGGTAGAATCTCGAAGAGGTTAAGTAACTCAGCCTGTTCTTCATTGACCAGCCTCCATCCTTTGCCTGAAAAGCTATCATCATAAGTATCTGATGATCTTACATAATTCATTAAGTCTTTAAGGTCTTCTCGAATGTCCTCTGGTTTTACCTTTAATAGAGCCGCAAATTTTAGCGCAGCGTCGGTATTTACCGGTATCTTGCCGTTCAGATACTGGCTAACGGTGCCTTGAGATTCGAATCCCAACAACTCAGCCGCCAGCTCTTGAGTCAGCTTCAGCTCTTTTTTTCTTGCATTCCATGCGGCTTTTAAATTCTTGCTCGCTTCTGGAGTTGCAATCACTTCGCGTGTTTTTTTCATACATAGAGTTTATTTGTTTTACCAATATTATCAAAGATAGTCTGACTGTTGATCTTTAAAATTAGTGGAGCTAATATTTGTTCGAGGCATAACGTAGAAGGTTGGCTATGAACTTAAGAGACTATTTAAAAGAGAAACATATCACCCAGTTACAGTTTGGGAAGCTAACGGGTTTATCTCAGGTGCATGTAAGTCGAGTGCTGGGGGGCTATGAAAGATTCAGCCCTGAAAAAGCATTACGTGTTGCTGAAGTAACGAATTTCGAGGTTACACCTCATGAACTCCGGCCTGATATCTACCCGAATCCGACCGATGGTTTACCTGTTGGATGTAAGGCTAACACACAAAATGCACAGGAGTTGATTCATGAAAATCAGGCATGAGCACATCGAATCAGTGCTGTTAGCCCTGGCCGCTGAAAAAGGGCAGGCATGGGTAGCCAATGCAATTACTGAAGAATATCTGCGCCAGGGGGGCGGCGAATTGCCCCTGGTACCAGGCAAGGACTGGAATAATCAGCAGAACATCTATCACCGTTGGTTAAAAGGTGAAACGAAAGCGCAAAGGGAAAAAATTCAGACACTGATCCCTGCGGTTCTGGCAATTCTTCCGCGCGAGCTGCGTCACCGACTCTGCATCTTCGATACCCTGGAACGCCGTGCATTACTGGCGGCGCAGGAAGCGTTGAGTACGGCAATTGATGCGCATGATGATGCAGTCCAGGCCGTTTACCGGAAAGCACATTTCAGCGGTGGTGGGTCGCCCGGTGATTCTGTCGTAGTGCATTGATTGAAATTAATCGTGCCGGATTGTTTTGTTCGGTATCAGTTAAATGTAACGCTGCGAGCGTTACAAGGTGAAAACAAATGGCTTCAAACTGGATAAAGCTCGAGGTTATTACGCCGGATAAGCCGGAAATATTCAGGCTTGCTGAGATTCTGAATATTGATCCAGATGCCGCATTAGGGAAGGTTATTCGCTTCTGGGCATGGGCGGATCAACAAATGATAGACGGTAATGCAGATTGTAACGCTCGCGGCGTTACAAAAAGTGCAATAGATCGCATCACTTTTATGGCTGGTTTTGCTGATGCGTTAATTCAGGTTGGATGGCTGGTCGAAAATGACGTTGGGCTTTCTCTACCTAACTTTGAACGCCATAACGGAAAAAGCTCTAAAAAACGGGCGATTACAAACGAGAGGGTTACAAAATTACGCGAGCTGAAACGAAAAGGTAACGCTGGCAGCGTTACACAAACGGATCAAAAAGCGTTACCAGAGGAAGAGGAAGAGGAAGATATAAATACTGATCTCCCCCTAAATCCCCCTCGCCAAAAACGAGCATCTAAAAAATTCGAGCCGGAGGCTATTGAGTTGCCCGATTGGTTGCCGGAAACACTCTGGCATGAGTGGGTCCGGTTCAGACAGGCATTACGAAAACCGATTCGAACGGAGCAGGGCGCTAACGGGGCGATACGGGAGCTGGAAAAATTCCGCCAGCAGGGTTTTACCCCTGAGCAGGTGATTAGACACAGCATCGCCAATGAATACCAGGGCTTGTTCGCGCCGAAAGGCGTTCGGCCTGAGACGTTGCTCCGACAGGTTAACACCGTCTCGTTGCCGGACAGTGCGATCCCGCCAGGCTTCAGGGGGTAACAGACCATGAAAAATATTGCGACAGGAGGCGTTCTGGAGCGTATCCGCAGACTGGCCCCACCACATGTAACCGCCCCATTCAGAACGGTTGCGGAGTGGCGCGAGTGGCAACTTGCTGAAGGCCAGAAACGTAGCGAGGAGATCAACCGCCTGAATCGCCAGTTGCGGGTGGAAAAAATTCTGAATCGCTCAGGCATCCAGCCGTTGCACCGTAAATGCTCGTTTGCGAATTACCAGGTGCAGAACGACGACCAGCGATACGCGTTAAGCCAGGCGAAATCCATCGCCGATGAACTGATGACCGGGTGTACAAATTTTGCGTTCAGCGGAAAACCTGGTACCGGGAAGAATCACTTAGCGGCAGCTATCGGGAATCGCCTGCTGAAAGACGGTCAGACAGTGATTGTGGTTACCGTGGCTGATGTTATGAGCGCCCTGCACGCCAGCTATGACGACGGGCAGTCAGGCGAAAAATTTTTGCGGGAACTG
This sequence comes from Escherichia sp. MOD1-EC6098, assembly GCF_002965865.1. Classification (NCBI taxonomy): domain Bacteria; kingdom Pseudomonadati; phylum Pseudomonadota; class Gammaproteobacteria; order Enterobacterales; family Enterobacteriaceae; genus Escherichia; species Escherichia sp. MOD1-EC6098. Next base: position 33,793 of record NZ_PTSN01000020.1, on the reverse strand, counting down.
TGCGAAGTGGATCTGCTGGTTCTTGATGAAATTGGCATTCAGCGCGAGACGAAAAACGAGCAGGTGGTACTGCACCAGATTATTGATCGACGGACAGCGTCGATGCGTAGCGTGGGAATGCTGACAAACCTGAACTATGAGGCCATGAAAACATTGCTCGGCGAGCGGATTATGGATCGCATGACCATGAACGGCGGGCGCTGGGTGAATTTTAACTGGGAGAGCTGGCGCCCGAATGTTGGTCAGCCAGGTATTGAAAAGTAATTTTTACCGGGAGGAAATTTATGGAGACTGTTTTTGACGCACTGAAAGCGATGGGAAAAGCCACGTCGGTAGAGCTGGCTGCGCGACTTGATATCAGTCGTGAAGAAGTACTGAACGAGCTGTGGGAACTGAAAAAGGCTGGCTTCGTTGATAAAAGCGTATACACCTGGCGTGTGGCTGATAACAACGTTCAGCAGGAACAGCCAGCGCCAGAAGAACAGCCGGAAGAAACCACCACGGCGACAGTAGCGAAAATCTCAGAGTGCGATTTAACCGCGACGATTGAACAACGCGGACCACAAACGGCGGATGAACTGGCTACTCTGTTCGGTACAACATCCCGCAAAGTGGCTTCAACGCTGGCAATGGCAATCAGCAAAGGTCGTCTGATTCGTGTTAATCAGAACGGTAAATTTCGTTACTGCATGCCGGGCGGTAATTTACCAGCAGAGCCGAAAGCGGCATCGGTAGCGGAAACTGATGGTAAAGCCTTTCCTCAGCCTGCATATGTTGCGTTACCAGTACAGGAAGCTGCAACACAGGAAGATATTAAAACAGAAACTGTGGCGGACATTGTGCAGCCGCTTGAGAAGCGAGTGGATAATCTGGTTCTGCCATCGCTGCGACAGGCAAACCGCGAACTGCGTCGGGCGAAAAGTGATATCCGGAAATGGGAGCGAGTCTGCGCCGCGCTGCGGGAGCTGAATAAATATCGCGATATTGTCGCCCAGCTTTGCCAGGAGGAAACCAGTGAGCAACATTAATTACCAGGCACTGCGAATGGCGGCAGAAAATGCAACCCCTGGCGAATGGTGTTCTGATGATTATGGGGTAATTGCCGATGCCGGACTGAACGCAAATTACTACATAGCATCATGCTCAGGACCAGATAATCGCGCCAATAAGCGATTCATAGCGGCAGCCAATCCGGCTACCGTGCTGGCAGTGCTTGATGAACGGGAAGCCCAAAGCAAACGCATTGCAGAGCTGGAAGCTAATCTTGTGGCGCTGGCGGCGGAGAATGCGGGGCTGAATAAATTTATCGTACAGAGTTGCTACGTGTTTGATGGCGAGCAGGATGAACTATCTGATGCGTATATCTGCGCAATAGACGGAAGGATGCCGCAAACCCCAGCCACCGATGCTTTCCTGGCTGAAGTACGTGCGGAGGCTCGCAACGAGGGGATTAACTATACCGCCAGCCGTCTTGCTGCTGCTTTCAACCACGGATTTATCAATAAGTCTTTACGTGAAGTTTTCGACGTTACGCGCATGATTCTGTCAGCGAAAGAAGAGTTGGCTAATGAACCGCACCCGATTGATGGCCTGTCCGGTGAATATGCGGAGAAATCCCTTGAAGAATGGGTGGAACAGATTCGCAAAGGAGACAACCAGTGAGTGAGTCAAAATGCCAAATTAATGGCAACAAGATAGAACCGTGTACGGCTCTGGCAAAATCCCTTGAGCATGATGCTGAATACACGACGCGAAAAGGTCTGCTGATATACAAAATCTGGAATGAGAGTTTAACTCGCGGCCCTGATTTGGTGATGTTGCGTTCCGGTGAATTTTCTAAATCACCAGTTCGGGTTTCATTTTGCCCGTTCTGTGGTGAAAGTCTGAAAACGTGGGAAGCGGAGGCGACCAGTGGGCAAAATTGAATATAAGGTACTGCGTAAGATAGCAAAACAGGCCACGCAGGGCGAATGGTGCGCATTTATTTCGTCGGGTACTGGTACGTATGCGGTGCATACGCCCGGTGATAAACGATGTGAAGACGTTATCAAATGGCCCGGCTTTGACGGACAGAAAAACGCAGAGAACAACGCTCGTTATATCGCAGCTTTCAACCCAGCAGTAGTGCAGGCACTACTGGATGAACTGGAAGCAGCCAAAAAGCGCATTGCAGAACTGGAAGCACGGGAAATAAAACCAGCCAAAGGTGAAGTTCTTGTCGTTGTATCTGGTTTTACTGGTTGCGGGAAAAGCGCCATTGCCGGGGAAATAGAAATTGCGATGAAAGCTATTGGTGCGCCGGTTCAATGGACTAATGGCGATGCAGAAAAGCGTATGACCGGCGCTGACTGGCTGACAGCGATTGAGATGTACAAACCAAATGTGCGCATCGTGGAAGTTAATGTGCCACGCGTCGCTGGCATTCGCATCAAAGGAGAGTGACGTGGAAATAAAACCAGAAGATGAGTTAAGTAATATTGTTTTATTTCCGGTAAAAGAGGATGACCCACGTAATCAGGTTAATTTTCTTTATGAGTCATCGGAAAGACCATATTGTCATCACGCCTCTGTTCGGGTTGACGAAAAAGAGCGTCAGGTCCGCTGTAAAATCTGCGGTGCAGTTGTGGAGCCGTTTGACTGGATGCTCTCTGTGGCGAAAAGAGAAACCAGACTGGCAGATGATGTAAGGCTATTGCGCCAGGAGGAACAGGAAAGGCGGAAAAATATAGAAAAGTTAATTCAGATTGAGCGTAACGCGAAAGCGCGGATACGCAGGGCGAAAAAAAACAGAACTGAATAATTAAATTTAGCACTGTAAATAATTTTAATCCTTAACCGGAGGGATTCCTGCACCCTCAAATCATCCGGAGGCCGCCCGAAAGGGCGGTAATAAAAATGGCAGAACTAACTAAAGAATGGTTGCAACAAACAATTACTGATATTCAGATCAATTGAGGTGAGAAATGCGGATGGAAAATTGTTTATTGCCGTATCTGGTGCGGTTTGGGGCGTCGTCATTAACAGTTATTCCACATGTCATGATGGCTGACAATATTATCCCGGCACCAAAGCGCCATACCGGTATTGCAGCGGCGCGACGTGCAGCAAAGAGACGCAGGAGAGCAAAACGATGAAAAACCGTAAAGCAAAGATGCTTATTTCCCGTGTATACAGACGTTGCTATCCCAGCCAGTGGTTGAGAGTTAGCAATCGCCGTGTGGTGTTGTACTTATATTCTGGAATTGCCAGAGAGGGAATCAAAGATAAGCGCAGCGCGGCGCAAAACCGCTGGAAAAACCACTTGCGCACTAAAGGAGCCTGATATGGCTATTGCCGCAAGTTACACCATGCATCTCTACTGTGATTGTCGCCAGTGTACAAATGGTAAATATCAGTCACCAGACTTCGGTGAGTATATCGGTACGTCATGGGCTGGCTGTGCAAAAGAGGCACGTAAAGATGGGTGGCGAATAAGCGCCGACAAAACGCGTGCTTTTGCGCCAGGGCATAAAATTTTGAGGAGCAACAAAGGAGAGTGATGTGCCTACATTATTCAGAAAAGAATATCTGCGAAAAAGTAGAGCGACAGAATTTTTGTTTCTCATTCTGTTTATCGTGTTGATGATACCGATATCCCCTCTAATTTTTGTCTGGGCAATCGGGAAAATAATTGAGCCAGTTATTGAATTGTATAACGACGTGGTATGGGCGCCGTTCAACACACTACACAATAAAATTAATCCGTATAAGGAAAACTGATATGACCACTATTACCAGAGAAAACGCGGAAATTAAATCATTCATCACTGGTTTCCTGAGCGATCCGGCGCACGATAACCAATCTTCAAACAGCCTGCTTACTAATGTGTTTCGTATCGCACTGGCATCGCTGGAAGCAGAGCCGGTGGTTTACATGTGGGATAGCGAAAGAAAAGATATTGATGCCCCCGGGTATTATCGGACTGAGCATTTAGTGTTCGCGGAGAGTAGTGTTAAGCAATGGGGAGGGCGAGTTGTTCCACTTTACACCGCCCCGCCAGCGACGGTAGTGCCGGAATTTGAAACATGGTTTAACAGCCAGGAGTCAGGGAGGAGTATATGCAGCACACAGATTCGTCGTTCCCTTCAGGAAATTTCATGGAACGCCTGCTGCGCCGCCATGCTTCAGGGGAAAGACGATGGTATCCTCACCAATGAGGATACCAAAGGGGACGTTCAGGTACGGGAATTAACAATGCTGATTAAACAACTGGTTAGCCAATTGAGGAAAGCGAAGCCGGACTGCAAATTACCGGAGAAGGCGATGGTCTACCTGAAGCGAAACGGACTGATAAGCGCGGAGGATATTTTACGATGACCTGGCCTGAAGCATTCACAACGGTAGGAATTGCACTGGCGGTGGCGCTGGTTGTGTATTCGATTTGCCGATGGGGATAAAAACGGTTTGCGGGAAAAGGAGAGTTAAGTAGAATTACTGCGGGTGCTTGAGGCTATCTGCCTCGGGCATGAACACCAAAAGGCAGATAGAGAAAAGCCCCACCCGACTATAAATCGAAGTGAGGCCAGTCTTATGTCTCGACAACTGAAGATTAGCCTCTTGCGTGCCGAAAGGCAAGGAGAAGCAGGCTATGAAGCAGCAAAAGGCGATGTTAATCGCCTTGATCGTCATCTGTTTAACCGTCATAGTGACGGCACTGGTAACGAGGAAAGACCTCTGCGAGGTACGAATCCGAACCGGCCAGACGGAGGTCGCTGTCTTCACAGCTTACGAACCTGAGGAGTAAGAGACCAGGCGGGGGAGAAATCCCTCGCCACCTCTGATGTGCCAGACATCCTCAACGCACCCGCATTTAACCCGCTTCGGCGGGTTTTTTGTTGTTTATTTTCGGTGAGCATGATGCATCTGGTTGTACTGATGTGGGTGACTAATTTTGTTATTTCGGTGGCTTGTTGCTGTTGATTGGTGTGTCTTCACGGCTAGAATCGTGGGCTCTTAAATAGCGCGCAAGGATAAGAAGGACGGACCCCGAAGGGGAGAGCTATTTATCTGGAAGGATTCTGATGATGAAAATCGAAGAATTGGGTGAAATTTTTAGTGAAAATGGCCTCTATGCTGTGCGCGTTGAGAATGGAGACGTTATCTACACAACGTTAATTCCTGATGATCATGTGATTTTATCTATCGAGGCATTCATTGAATACCTGGAAAGGCTCGGTTTCAAGGTGGTTCGGGAATGAGTTATAATTCGTAAGCCAGCCTGAACAACTGGCAACCTACAGCGCCATTGGAGACAGCAATGGCGCATATACAACTGGTCAAACAAACCTCTTCCGGATTACTTCTCCCGGCGACGCCGGAGAGTTGTGATTTTCTGCATCAAATCAAAATAGGCGAGTGGATACACGCTGATTTTAAGCGCGTTCGTAACTACGCATTCCATAAGCGTTTTTTCAAACTTCTGCAACTCGGATTCGATTACTGGACTCCGGTCGGTGGGGCGATCACTCCTCGCGAGCGAAAACTGGTGTCCGGTTTCGTTGATTATCTGTGCGAATCAGTAGGCCGGGAACATACGCCAGCTCTGAGCGAAGCCGCAGAGCAATATCTGAATACAGTTGCGACACGCAGAACCCGAGATACAGCATTGCTAAAGTCGTTTGAGGCTTTCCGCGAGTGGGTAACCATTCAGGCCGGATTTTACACCGAGCATATTTATCCGGACGGTAGCCGTGGGCGCAGGGCGAAATCCATCTCGTTTGCGAATATGGACGAAACCGAGTTTCAGCAGGTTTATAAATCTGTACTGAATGTGCTGTGGAACTGGATTCTGTTCCGTAAATTTTCCTCTCCGGAACAAGTCGAAAATGTGGCCGTGCAGCTGCTGGAGTTTGCGTAATGGTGGATTTACGTAAAGCGGCGCGGGGCCAGATGTGCCAGGTCAGAATTCCTGGCTACTGCAATCACAATCCCGAAACGTCTGTGCTGGCGCATTACCGACTGGCGGGAACGTGCGGAACAGCGATAAAGCCACACGATATGCAGGCCGCGATTGCCTGTAGCTCGTGCCACGATTTAATCGACGGGCGGGTAAAAACCAGCGATTACACCAAAGAAGAATTACGCCTGATGCATGCAGAAGGTGTTTTTCGCACACAAGAAATCTGGAGAAAGGAGGGATATTTGTGATTTACCCAACGAATACAGGAAAAAGCGGAGAACACCTTCGTCTCACCACGCTGGAAAGTGTCTGGATTCAGGGAAAACTGCGTATGTGGGGGCGCTGGTCGTATATTGGTGGCGGTAAGACGGGGAATATGTTCAACCAGTTGCTGGCATCCAAAAAATTGACGAAAACAGCCATCAATGAAGCTCTGCGCAGAATGAAAAAAGCGGGAATAGAGAAGCCAGAGCTGGAAGCATTTTTGCGTGAGATGATCGACAGTAAGCAAAAAAGCTGGCTGTCCCATTGCACTGATGCCGAGGCGTTATGTATTGACCGGGTAATTAGTGAAGTGATGGCAGAGCATCCTGGATTGATTTTTATCCTCCGACAAAGATATGAAGGGCGGGGGATGAGTAAGCTGAAAATGGCACAACAGTTAAATAAGTATCGCCCTGGCTGGAGCTTGAAAACTTGCAGAAATCGCATTGATGCATGGTTGGGTGTTGCTGAACACATTCTGTATATACCAATGAAATTGGCGTTATGCGGAGAAAGCCAATAAAAAAGTTATTGCATTTTTGCCAATAAACTGCTTCAATTCAGCTATGCTTCGCAAAGCTGTATCGCGAGGCGAACCAAGCGCAATTGAACTTTAATAGAACCCGCCATCGAGCGGGTTTTGTTGTTTCTATGGTGTGATATAAGAAACGACATTTAATAATCGCCTTCAAAATAAATTTGTTTATATATTGTCATGTATATTTTAAATGAAAGTGAATTATTCACATAAAATAAAAACATATAAATTAATTTACATAACTTGACGTAAAGTGTTGTTGCGATTGGAATATTAAATCGTATCATCGAAAACGGTTCTGAGGGGGGAACTCTTCTTTGCTCGGTGATATCGCTCCCCTGAAGAACCAATGCCGACTTAGCTCAGTAGGTAGAGCAACTGACTTGTAATCAGTAGGTCACCAGTTCGATTCCGGTAGTCGGCACCATATGCGGGTATCGTATAATGGCTATTACCTCAGCCTTCCAAGCTGATGATGCGGGTTCGATTCCCGCTACCCGCTCCAGCATTTGAAACAAGCCTTATTGTATTGCGGCACTGGCGTATTTTTTATTACGTGGGAGCAGGTTGTTTTGAAAAAGCATTCTGTTCTCTGGCTATGATTTGAGGCCAGGTGTAGCCTCAGTGCTGATTTTTTTACGACAGCAGAATGGTGCATTATCGGTGGAGATTTTGTATTTCCTGGCAGGGTCGGTGATGCATCATTCTGGTGTTGTAAATCGCACCAAAGAGGCGCACCTCAGTGCGAGGGTGGTTTAAAGAGTCGGTTTAGCGGGAAACCACAGTATCCATACAGCACGGAATACTTCGGGAGGCACCCGACGCCTCGGTTTAATAACAATTAAAAAAATTCATCCCTTGCATTGACCAACCGCCATATCTGGCGGTTTTTTTTATTCCTTTCTCAGGACGAAAAAAGACACGAGCATCCAGGAATACTCGTGGGACAACGTCCTTTGGATAGCAATTTGCGAGAGGGTGAAAAGTAGCGCGGTCGTCGGATTAAGACCGCGGGACAAAGTCCATGAAGAATAATAAGTATTGGCCCCCTTCCGGGGACATGTTCATACTACTAAGCTTCAGAAGTGGTTTAAATCCTCAAATTAACCTTAATTTCCGATAAGTCTTATTTCATTTCTTTGCGCCACATCTGGCGCGCATCAAATAACGCCACGCAAAGGGCATCTGCGGATGCCGGTGCTTTTGACGGGGTGTTTTTTACGGGCCGCTGGTGGCCCTTTTTTATTTACAGGAGAAAAAAGTATGTCTGAACCCTTATCCGGTTCCGGCACGGCTGCGGCGCTCGGTGGGGCGACGGTGTACGGGCTGTTTACCGGAACGGATTTCGGGATTGTGTTTGGTGCGTTCGCCGGGGCGTTATTTGTGGCAACGATGCCGCAGGCGCTTTCAGCCTGGCGTGTGGCGGCGCATTTTCTGGTGTCGTTCATTATTGGCGTGCTGGGCGCAGAGGTTCTGGCTGCCTGGCTGGTAAAGCACACAGGATTTGACAGCGCGCCTGTCGACGCATTGTGTGCAGTACTGGTGTCAGTGGTGTCGGTGAAGATTCTCTCGTTCATCCACCAGCAGGATATTGCATCGCTGGTGTCCGGCCTGTTCTCCCGCCTGCGGGGCGGAGGAGGCGGCAATGTTAAGTAACCTTTCCGGATTGCTGAATGTGGCGTTATGCACGGTTATCGTGCTGACGCTCTTTTTTTATCGTCGCCGTGATTCCAGACACAAACCGCTGATGTCATGGCTGGCCTGGCTGCTGATGCTGCTGTATGCCTTTGCACCCCTCAGCTATCTGTGCGGTCGCCCGTTAGCGGCGAACTGGCTGGCGGTGGGGCTTAATCTGCTGTTCTGCGTGCTGGTGATACGTGCACGCGGGAACGTTTCAAAAATCCTTTCATTCCGGAGGTGAGCATGTCGGGTAAATTCAGATTCAGTCGTCGCAGTGAAAAAAATCTGGAGGGCGTCAAACCACAGCTGGTTGCTGTCGTTCGCCGTGCGCTGGAATTGACGGAGGTTGATTTCGGTATTACGGAAGGGCTGCGCACGAAAGAACGCCAGAAACAGCTGGTCGCGGAAGGGAAAAGCCAGACCATGAACAGCCGCCACCTGACCGGTGATGCTGTGGATGTTGTGGCTTATGTTGGCAGCCAGGTGTCATGGGACTGGCCTCTGTACGAGAAAATCGCACAGGCATTTAAGCAGGCTGCCGCAGAGCTGGGAGTCGCCATCGAATGGGGCGGGGACTGGAAAACGCTGAAGGACGGGCCGCACTTCCAATTGAAACGCTGATAGCCGGGCGAGTTATGAGTCGAAAACACTGGACACACAGAATGCCGCGAACGGCAGCGAAATGGGCACTGGTAGCGATACTGGTGCCTTTTTTATTGGTGGGATGCGTCAGCCTGGATAAGGCGCGCCAGCTTTTCGATACAGCTTCTCAGGTCTGTGAAATTGTCGACGGTGTCCGGCAGTGTATGCAGAACTGATCGCCTGATAATTGTTTTACTAAGGAGAAATGATGGAATCGCCAATTATGAAATATTTCAATTATGAGCATCTTCCGACTTCGTTAAAGGAAGTGAGTAAGCCAATTGGTGATCTGGCAAGAGTAATGGATGAATCTTTGCCAGACGGTCCGGAAAAGTCGGCTGGGTTACGTAAATTGCTTGAAGCAAAAGATGCTCTGGTGCGAGCGAAACTGGGTTAAGGCATTACAGCAGCCCTTCAGTGAGGGGCTGCGATAATGCCAGGCTCACCAACAGCACCCGCCGCGCACCCAGCGCACTGGCTGTTAGTGAGCTTTTTTATTCATCAAGCGAGGCTGTATGAGCGAGAAATTAAAGATCGTCTATCGCCCGTTGCAAAAACTGTCTCCGTATGCGCACAACGCCAGGACACACAGCCCTGAGCAGGTGGCACAACTGGTAGAAAGCATTAAGCAATTCGGCTGGACCAATCCGGTGCTGATTGACGAAAAGGGCGAAATTATTGCTGGTCACGGTCGCGTGATGGCGGCTGAAATGCTCAAAATGGATTCGGTTCCGGTCATTGTTCTGTCTGGCCTGACGGATGATCAGAAAAAGGCGTACCGCCTGGCAGATAATCGCCTGCCGCTCAACGCTGGCTGGGATGAAGAACTGTTACGGGTGGAACTGTCGGAGCTAATCAATGCTGATTTTGATATCTCCCTGACAGGATTCAGCCCAACAGAAATTGATGAACTGTTGACGGATGTTTTGCCAGGTACCGGAAATGAGGAGGAGCAGTACACGACGAAAATTGATACACCTGTTTATGAGCCGTCAGGCGATAAACCGGATATCGGCGAACTGTACGACGATACGAAAACTCAGGAGCTGGTCAGCCGGATACGTTCGGCGTCCCTTGATCCTGATATCGAAAAATTCCTCCTGTGTGCGGCAGAACGCCACACAGTGTTTAATTTCAGCAGAATTGCGGACTATTACGCCCATGCGCCCGCTGAAGTTCAGGCGCTTTTCGAAGAGTCGGCGCTGGTGATCATTGATTATCAGCAAGCCATCGAAAATGGTTTTGTCCGGATGACGCAGTGCATGGTGGAGATCATGCATGGCGGGGAGGAGGAATATGCGTGATGATTTTTGCGCCTTTATTCTGACTCACGGGCGACCGGACAAAGTTCTGACTTACCGGACTTTGCGTCGTGCTGGCTATACCGGGAAAATTTTTATCGTCGTTGATGATGAAGATAAAACCCGGCATCAGTACATAGCAGAATTTGGTGAACAGGTGCTGGTGTTTTCCAAAGCCGATATCGCCAGTCGTTTTGACGAAGCCGATAATTTCGGTGATCGTCGCTCAATTTTTTACGCCCGTAATGCCAGTTTTGACCTGGCAAAAAAGGTCGGGTGTAAATACTTCATTCAGCTCGATGATGATTATCACGAGTTTCAGTTTCGGGTGGATCGCAACTATGACCAGGCCTATTTTCCGATAAGGAAACTGGATGCGATCCTTTCTGAAATGCTGGCGTATTACGAATCAATACCTGCTCTTTCCATCGCTATGTCGCAGGGCGGGGATTTTCTTGGTGACAATGGCGGCCATGCTTCATGGGTGAAACGCAAGGCAATGAACAGCTTTATCTGTTCGGTCGAGCGACCGTTCTCATTCATGGGGCGCATTAACGAGGATGTGAATACGTACACGAATCTCGGTCGCCGTGGTGAATTGTTTATGACGATCGGTGCTGTCCAGTTAGGGCAGAAACAGACGCAGAAAAACAGCGGCGGAATGACCGAGCTGTATCTGGATTCCGGAACCTACGTTAAAAGTTTTTACTCCGTCATGTATGCGCCGTCGTGCGTAAAAATCTCACTGATGGGTGCCAGCCATAAACGCATTCACCATCAGGTCACCTGGAACAACGCTGCAGTAAAAATCCTTCACGAAAAATACAGGAAGAAGACACCCTGCATATCAATGGGGGTGACAAATGATTCCGTATTCGAAAGTCGAGTCTCTGGCAGCGTGCCGGATGACTGCACAACAAATAGCTGACGTTCTGGATGTTGATCTGAACCGACTGAAAGAAAATCGGGAAGCAATGACAAATTTTTATGCGTCCATCCGTAAGGGCAGAGCGAAAGGTGAAGCCGAGCTACGGGCGGCATTGTTTAAGCTTGCCAGAAAAGGGGATGCCTTTGCCCTGCGCGAACTACTCAGGGTGGATAAAAATCAGGACTAACTGATGAGCAGACCGGACTGGGGGGCGTTGCAGCAGGAGTATATTGCTGAATACACCCGCTCCGGTATATCTCCGGTGGCATGGTGTGAAGCAAGGGGACTGAATTACGCAACAGCCCGTCGTTACATCAAAAAACCTCCGAAAAATGCGCAGACAGAAGTGCGCAAAACTGCGCAAAAAAGTGCGCAGAAAAAATTTGCGCAGACTGCGCAAAAGCGGAACGGAAAATCTCAGAAAAAAAAGTCAGTATCCGATGCGTGCCTGAATGAGGGCGACGCGGAGGAAATTTCATTCTGTCCCGATGAATTCGGTATTTCAGACCAGCAGGCGAAATTCGCAATGCTGGTTGCCCAGGGGAAAAAACTCGTTGAGGCATATCGCCTGGCAGGATACGAGTCAGAGGGGAATGCGGCCTACGTAACCGCCAGCCAGCTCCTAAGAAATCCTAAGGTTTTTCGCGCTATCAGCTACTTCCGCAATCAGTACCAGAAACGCTATACCGCAGACCTGGATTTACTGGTGAGTCAGTTGATGGCCATTGTCCAGGCCGACCCCAATCAGTTGGCACAATTTCGCCGTGTTAACTGCCGTTATTGCTGGGGCGAGAATCATCTCTACCAGTGGCGTGATATTGCAGAATTCGATAAGGCAGCGGCACAGGCCTCCAGAGATGGCAAACCCGAGCCGGAATATGGAGGCCTCGGCTTTGTTGATAACGCCATACCCAATCCGGACTGCCCGAAGTGCTGCGGTGAGGGAACGGGGCAGCTTTATATGGCTGATACCACTCTGCTTGATGGGGATGCGCGGCAATTATATGCAGGGGCAAAGCTCGGGAAATTTGGTGTTGAGATCCTGCTGGAGGATAAGGCTGCCGCCCGGCGTGAACTTATCAAGCTGATAATGGCGACGAAAGGAAGTTCTGCTGGTGGTGCAACTGACAGTCGCAATGATCTGGAGCTTGAAGGACTGAGGCTTCGCAACGAAAAGCTGCGCACTGAGATTGAAAACCTCAAAAAAGGCGTGGGTGGTGAGAATAACGAAATAATTATCCACAACTCTCTGCCGATGCCGGGAGTGGATAATGTCGATTGAAATCTACCTCCCAAAACCTCATGAGGGGCAAATAGCTGCATGGACGGCGGCAATAGAGGAACGCTTCCACGCGGTATGCTGTGGTCGTCGCTGGGGTAAAACGGTGATGCTGGTGAACATCGCTACCAGTTTCGCTACGCGGAAATTTGCCGTTCCTACCACCGGGCAACTTATCGCGGGTAGGGTGGGGATTTTTACCGCGCAATACCGCCAGTACCAGGAAATCTGGGATGAAATTAGCGCCGTTCTGCAACCGCTGATCCTCAGTCAGTCAAAAAATGAAAAGCGCATCATTCTCCGTAATGGGGGGCGCATCGACTTTTGGGTAACGGACAATAACAAACTGGCCGGGCGTGGGCGTAAATATCACGCTGTGCTGATTGATGAGGCCGCATTCACTAAATCGCCGGAAATGCTCGAGGAAATCTGGCCCCGAGCGATACGCCCGACGCTTGTCGATTACCGCGGCTGTGCGTGGGTATTTTCCACACCAAACGGTATCGACGAGAGCAATTTTTTCTACGCGATATGCCACGATGAATCCCTGGGATTTGTTATGCACCATGCGCCAACTTCATCGAATCCGTATATTCCGAAAGAAGAACTGGAGGAAACGGAGAAGAAATCCGATCCGCGCGTCTGGCAGCAGGAATATCTTGCAGAGTTCGTAGACTGGTCCAAAGACGCGTTACTCGATGTCGATAAGCTGCTGGTGGACGGTCAACCAATTGAGATGCCGCCGTACTGCGACATGATTTTCGCAGTGATGGATACGGCGCTGAAAGGCGGGACCGAAAATGATGGTACTGGCGTGGTGTATTTCTCTTATGAGTCAACGTATTCGGACGATCCAAAACTGACGATTATTGACTGGGATGTGACGCAAATTAAAGCGTCATTGCTTCCTGAGTATATCCCCGGCGTTTATGACAACCTCGAGCGCCTCGCGAAATTATGCCGTCCGCGTCTGGGCAGCCAGGGTATTTTTATGGAAGACGCCGCGATGGGGGCAATCCTCAACCAGAAGGCGGAAACCGAAGGCTGGGATATGACGCCGATTAAATCGGCACTAACCAGCAAGGGCAAAGACGAACGGGCGGTGATGGCATCCAGCTACCACTATCAGGGGATGTGCAAAATCGTCCGGGAGGCTTACGACAAGACCGTTTCATTCAAACGCACCACCGCAAACCACCTCATAAAACAAATCGCCGGGTTCCACCTGGCAGACAAAGATGCGCATAAACGTGCTGATGACCTTTTCGATTGTTACACCTATGGATTGATCATCGCGCACGGTAATTACGCGGAATTGTAAAAATCTGGATTTTTTTCTGATGGCTGAGATCGAGATTTCTGTAAATCTCAGTTCTTCGTTGATGCGCATTCTTGAGGCTGAAGAAATTCAGCCGGGAACCGACATTGGCTATGAACTGTGTAAACTGCTGTGGCAGTACCACCCGCTGGGCGGGAAACTTGTCGAAAAACCCATACTTATGGCGATGTGTAAGCCGCGCCAGTACAACGTGGAGACAGACCCTGACGAGCGGGTTGTGCGGCGTTTCCAGGAGGTATGGGAACGTATGAAGGTTAACGAGAAGATTAAAAATCTGTTTTTTCTGTCTCGTTGCTACGGTGCCGCAGCGATCGGCGTGGGCACCGACAGTGTTTCATGTCGTGAACCGCTTCCGACGTTCGGACTGACAGAAGATGACGTGTATATCAACGCGTGGGACCCGTTGAACGCTTCCGGTTCGATGGTGACTGACCAGAACCCCAACAGCCCGTTTTTCCAGGAAGCCAATAAAAAACTGAAGATTGGCGGAAAAGACTGGCATCCGTCACGCACACTGAAAATCTTCAACGGCACACCGATTTATCTGGAGTTTCAGAGTTCATCGTTCGGATTCACCGGACGAAGTGTGTTTCAGCGCGTTCTTTATTCCCTGAAATCCTATATCAACACGATGGAGGCGAATGATCTCGTCAGCCAGAAGGCGGGCGTACTGGTAGCTAAAGTTGTGCAGTACGGTTCGAAACTTGACGGGCTCATGGCTGCCGCCACGGGACGAAAAAGGGAAAACGTCAAAGAGGCAAAAAATAAAGGTGTGCTTAGTATCGGGAAGGATGAGGACGTTACCTCGCTAAATCTACAAAACATCGATGGTGCGCTAAACGCTGCACGCGACAATATTATTTCCGATATTGCGTCAGGGAGTGACGTTCCGGCGATCCTCATCAAAGAGGAAGCCTTTTCGAATGGTTTCGGTGAGGGGACCGAAGATTCGAAAGCCATCAGCCAGTATATCGATGGTGTACGCCAGCAGATTGAACCCGTGATGGATTATTTCGAACGCCTGGTGCAGTACATCGCCTGGAACGAGGAATTTTATCAGTCGCTGAAAAATGATTACCCGGACATCATAACTGATGACTATAAAACCACGTTTTACCAGTGGCGACGTGAATTTACCGCGACATGGCAGGAGCTGGTGGAGGAGTCGCCGGACAAACGCCGGGAAAGCGACAGTAAAGTGATTCAACAGGCGATAGCACTTTTCTCTGCCGTGTCGCCACAGGTTGATCCTGAAAACCGTGCCGCCGTCACTGAATGGCTGGCAAGCCTTGTTAATGCCACGCAAACCTATGGCGAAGCTCCACTCATCATTGATGTGGACGCGCTGGCGAATTATGAACCACCGAAGCAGGAGACGCCTGATGGCAATTTCCAGCCGGGCGGTGAGGAAGAAGAAACGGATCAGGACGCTATATGAGGTTCTGACGGATGCCGTTAACTACTACGTAAATCACGGGTGGGATAGCGAAAAATCATTGCTCGAATGGTGCCGGAAACTCCGTGTAGCCGCTCAGCGAGAAACCCCTGATGATACCGTAGCCAGAAAACACCTCACCGCTATCTACAGCCGTCTTGTCATCGACGGCGGGGCATTACGGGATCAGCCTCCTGACGGCCCTAAAAAAATCACTGTTGAAAAACTGAAACCTGAGTTTCGCAAGGAACTCGACAGGCGAATTTTCGCCAGTGCCAACCTGATAAAACTCAACCGCGAACAGGCTATCGAGAAAACTATACAGCGTTTTCAGGGATGGGTTACGTCCATTCCGCCTGACGGGGTGAGCGAAATTGATCGCCGGGAAGTGAAGTCCGGTTTTCAGAAGTCCGTGAAGGATATGGATTTTATCAGTCGCCGGGTGGCAATTGACCAGGGACATAAGCTGGCGAGCAACGTTAAGTATCTGCTGGCTGTTCAGAGTGGTGCGATTGCTCTGCGCTGGCATTCTAACTGGCGGCGTCCGGGCTACAAATACCGACAGGACCACAAAGAGCGCGACGAGAAAATTTATCTCCTCCGCGATTCGTGGGCGCTGGAGCAGGGGCTTATTAAGCCCGTATATGGTTTTTATGACGAAATCACTGCTGCCGGGGAGGAGGTTTATTGCAGTTGCGATGCTCTGCCGATCTACGCCCCTCAGAAACTACCCGACGAATTTTTAACGGAGAAGGGCAAACGTGAGTTTAACCGAGCTTGAAGTGGCAGAACGCATCAGGGACGGAACCGTACCGTCTCCGGTGAAATTCTCCAACATGTGGTTGGTGAATTTGCGCATAACCGGAACCGGGCTTGCCTATCGCGCCGGGCTGAAAGAGCACGTCTGGCGTGATCCAAAGCTCTATCTGAACGAGGAGTTTTTAAGGCGATGCAATGGCCTTCCGGTTATCACAAACCATCCTGACGACGCAGTTCTGACGGAGGAGGATTTTAAATCGCGGATCGTCGGTAGCGTCATGCTGCCGTATATCCGGGGTGATGAGGTATGGGCGGTGTGCCGCGTTTACCTCCAGAGCATTGTTGAAGAAATCACTGAGGGGGATGTTTCGACAAGTCCGTCGGTGGTGTTCAACAGCACATCAGGAAATGTGGAAGTACAGGAAGGTGACACCAATTTTTTAATCGAGGGCGTTCCTTTCCTGGTTGATCACATCGCCCTGGTGACGAAAGCCCACGGCTCGCTGGGCGTGTGGGATAAAGACCGGATCCCCGCAGGGGTTGAAGTGACAAACACAGGTGAAATCGAGATGGAAAAAGAAGAACTCCAGGCCCTGTTACAGGGGGTTGTGAGCGATGCCCTGCAAGGCATTAATCAGAAAATCGATGGTGTCGTTACGCGCATGGACTCACTGGAACAGCGGGACAAAGCGCGGGCGGATGCCGAAGAACAGGCGAAAAAAGAGGCCGAAGAAAAGGCCAAAGCCGATGAAGCCGCAGAGGAACAGCGTAAAGCTGATGAAGCTGCGGCAAAGGAGGCGGAAGAAAAAGCCAAAGCTGACGAGGCAGCAGCTAAAGATGCTGAGGAGAAAGCAAAGGCTGATTCCGAAGCAGAAGAACAGCGTAAGGCCGACGAGGAGGCAGAAAAAGAACGCAATGATTCTGCCCTGGCAGAAGCGCAGGCAAAAGCCGACTCCGCATTCAGTGCCTGCGGTAAAAACGCGCCAGCACCGTTTTCTGGTGAAAATGCGCTGGACTACCGCAAGCGTGCGCTAATCGCTATGCAGAAACACTCTCCGGCACATAAGGACGTCAATATTCGCGCGATTGCGGATTCTGCAACGCTGGCTGTGCTTGAGGACGCAATTTTCAGTGCCGCCCGTCAGTCCATCGAAAAAGAAATGATGAGTACCCAGGGGCAACTGCATAAACGTATCCGCAACGATGAAGCCGGGCGTCGCATTACTGAATATCAGGGCGATCCGAACGTCTGGCTGAGTGCCTTCAAAATTCCGGGGCGTCGTCTGGCAAAAATTAACACTCAAGGGAGCCTGAACAATGGCTGATATTAACTTTCATCCGTTTAAAAACCGTGGAGCATTTGGTGGCCTTTTTAACGTCGAATCCCGTGGGCTGATGCAGGGGGATGCGCAGGATGATCCGGCAATTCGTCTGCAACTTTGCTCCGGTCGACTGGACAGCAAAATCACTGAACCGGTATGGGGTGGCGTTGGAGTTATGGAGTGCATTGCTCCCGCGAAAGACAGCGTTAACGGCGCGGTAATTAAACAAGCCACGAAGGACGCCTGTAACGCCTTTACTGTCTTTAATCAGGCATTTCATGGCATTACCACGCCGGATAATCCGGTGCCGTTATATCTCGCGGGTGGCTTTGTTCACTATTACCGCGTTGGCTCAGGTGCCCGCATTCCTCTCCCTGTCAGTGCAGAAGTTGTTGCGCTGGCTGATGGAAATAACACCGTTGCTGCCAGTGGTTTTGTGTGGGATCTGACGAAAAACATGGTTGATGTTTATTCGGGATCACCCGGAGCTAATCCGAAAGTGGATATTAAGTTGCTGATGGTTTCAGTTGACGGAAACCTGACGGTGAAAAAAGAGGATGGCGGTAACGTTGTCTGGGAAATCGGCAAACCGTGCGGCCTGTTTTTAATTTAAGGGGATATTAATTAATGAGCGCATTTACTCCTGCGACTACTATTGTGTCGCCGTCAATGGTGCTGCCGGAAATGATCGTGCAACAGAGCATGGCTTCCGGGGCGTTTGAAGTCCTGGCTGGTGGTGCTCCGGCAGTAAAAATCAGTTCCAGTGATTTGATGGTCTATCAGAAATATCTGCGCATGACCTCGCAGGCTCAGGTCAGCCAGTCTCTGCCGGGCCAGTTACCGTCTTCCAGTATCTCTGGCGGCTATGACGGGATGATGACTTACCGAATTTCTTCCCGCTCGCAATACAGCTATCTCGATACTGATGCAGCAGATCGCTGGGGCTATTCTCTGATTGAAGGCCTGCGCCTGGCTAACCGCCAGGGACACGCTCAAATGTTGCGTAATATGCTGCTGTACGGTGTTGAAGCGAAGAATAACGAAGGGATCACCAACTCCCCGAATGCAGTGACACTGAATCTGGGCAACGACAGCAAAGGTAACGATTCATACACCACCTGGGATTCCGGCGAGATGGCTAAATTTATGCTTGGCCTGATTGCTGACCAGAAAACCCGCATGTTGCTGCTGGGGCAGCCATTAACGACTGTTATTCTGAGCCCACAGCGATTCATGAAGGCGCTGGAGTGGACAGGAATTGTTGAGCTGACCAGTTATCAGCGTCCTGGTGGTGGTACCGGAACGGTGGGAACGATGGTTAAAGATGTCGCCGATAAGGCGACAGGCGACGACATCATTTTCTGCCAGGACGACACGCTGATCGGTAAAGGCGCTGGTGGTAATGACCTGATCATCGTTACGAACCCGACGATTGAGGTTCCGGAAGCGCGTCATACCATTAACACCAATATTTTCTCCACGCTGGTTCCTAACCAGCAGGCCGTCAACGTGATGTTCTGTGATATGGCAGCGCCGACGGAAATACCATCCCCTATGCCGGATGGTGGCCTGACCACGTTGTATACCATGCGCGCGACGCCGGGCTGGAACTTCCGCCCTGAGGGGATCACCCTGTTGTCTGCCAAATACGCATAAACGTTCAACCTGATAACGCGGGGAGCTAAATGCTCCCCTTTTTTGTGGGAAAAATTTATGAAACTCTACATCGCTAACTGCTCACGTCAGCCGCACACGTTCAACTACAAACTCCCCGAAAAAATGCAGTCGTTCGGTGTGACAATTCCGTCCGGACGTCAGCATATGATCGAAAATCAGTCCGATATTATCGACCACATCATCCGACAGCATGAGCCTTACGGATTCCAGCGTTGTGACAAGGTGGACAAGAATTTTTCTGGTATCTGCTATTCCATCGATAAACCTGTGAGCGTTGGTCGCATTGAGGATTGCGCGGAGCAGAAAACGGAAAATCTGGAATCCCTGTCAGAAGAAATTCTCGCAGCCAGCGCTGTATCGCTGAATAACGCAGTGGATCAGGCGGTGATTCAGAGTGGCGAAAAACCTCAACCAGGTGGTATTGAAATGGAAATCACCGGGGAAGCGGTTAACACCGAACAGGAAAATCCGCCCAGCACAAAGCGAAATATTAAGGTTAAAAAATAATGACCCTGCGTCCGTCACTGGAGGGGTTTATTCGCTTTGTTCGTGACGACATGAAAGTACCGGTTCACGCTATTGCTGACGATGATCCGACGCTGGAATGTTGCTTTCAGTCTGCGATGGAGCTAATCCCTCACGATCAGGGGCTGGAGCGTTTACCCATCATCTATGTGCGAACGGTTTATAACGCTGCCGCCTCATTTCTCCTGAATTTCGCTCCAGGCTCGTGGTTTGCCGACCTGAGAAAAAAACTCAACCTTGGGAAACTGGCTACTGGGCTTGTCAGTGCGGCAGCAGACCAGGGGACATCGGGTTCGATCACCATCAGCGATGCGCTGAGTAATCTGTCTTTGCTGGATTTGCAGATGTTACAGGATCCGTATGGACGACAGGTTGTTGCGGTGCTGATGCAGATGGGCACGGTATGGGGTTACACGCCATGAAACTTTGTTTTGGGGTTATCGACCAGCCGTATGACTACGGCGACGAGCCGGGAAAAACCACGTTTGACGTAGCCTGTGACCTCGAGGAGCGATACGAAATTTTTACGCACTTCTGGGAAATGCATAAGGACGAGATTATCCAGGAGGCAGGTACTGAACTGGCGTACCAGTTGGTCAATCACTTCAAGTATAAGGCTCCGCTACCTGGCGAGCATTTTCTGGAAGGGACCGGGAAGATTTTCCATATTTTTCTTGAAACTGAAGAAATGGCCGGGATGACGATTAACGGAAACCCTGTGCCAACTCAGGCCGCGCTACTGGGCGTTAACTCCAGGCTTAAGGACAAATATACCGGAGAGCGGCGTCCGTCATTCATAGACGGCGGCCTGTTTAAGGGCAGCTTTATAGCGTGGATAGATAATAATGCCGAGTCTTGAGGAATTAGCCGAACAGCACAGTTCGCAGCTCTCGTCCGTTCTTAAATCCGCAGTTGAAACCATCTCGTCAGACCAGGAAATCACGTTCAGGCTCTATGTCCGGCAGGTTCTGCCGCTGGATGGCTTTGTCTATTGGGTTAATGCGGAAATCATCAGTTGCGATGAACTGTGTCGCCTGAATATTGAGTCACCAACTCGTCTGAAAATCAAAGGCAGCCTGCATCGTCAGGTTATTGCGATTCAGGACGAGTCTGTCTCGAAGGATGTGAACAACATTATTTTCACGCCTGTTCAGCAGGTTGATGATTTTAATGTGGAAAATCCCGATGCGATCTATCTCGGTGAGTACGGAGGCGTCCAGTTCGCTTTTTCACGAATGGAGAGCCGTTATCAGCAGTCGGGTATTTTTCATTATCGCGGCATGGCGATTTTACCAACCATGCGTTCTCAGATTATTGACTGCGAGAAGGATATCAGCGACGAGCAGATCATCTCCAACAGCATCCCGATCTGGCTGCAAATGAAAGATGCCGCGACCGTGTATCCGTCTTACCTGGTACCGCAGAACCTTCGCCCTCCGTATATCGCGGTGGATGTTCGCAACAGTATTCCGTTGCAGGTGGCTCCCGTTGTTTTCGGCGGTGAGCGGTTCCAGCTAGTCCAGGATTCGGTTCGCCTGACGCTTTACGGATTCAGCAACAAAATGGCGCTGGATCTTGTCGACTCGGTGGTGAACAGGGCGCTGGAGGAGGAAAGGTTTGGTGTAACTAATATTCCGGTGGTTCAGGACGCAAAGTCGGGACAGGTTGAAATCAACGCTCTGGCGAAGAAAAAAATTGTCGATTTTGACGTGAATTACTACCAGAGCACCGCCCGGGAAATATCCCGGCAGTTGATTGAAAAAGTTATTTGTAAATATGAGGTTAAATAATGGGATTTAATATCGTCACGGTGAATGTGTCCCAGACCATCGGGGCTATACCCTCGAATTTGCAGCAGATGTCTGCGGTTCTCTCGTTTGGCTCCACGACTCATGAGCCGGGGAAGCCTGTATTACTCACCAGCAATCAGGATATTAACGATCTGGTTAAAAATCCGATTGCTGCGTTGTCGGCGGCTGCCGCAGGAAAATCTGCGGCAAACGTCACCGTTACGATGACGCTTCCGGAAGGGAGCAACATCCGACGCGAAAACAGTTCTGAGGTGAAAATTGTTGTTTCCGGGTGTTCGCCCGACGCGTGGAATGGCGAATATACTGCTACCGTCACGGATGAAAAAACACTGACCTGGACGATTGCTGATTCTCAGCTTTCCGGTTCGCCAGTGACACTGGGGCAGTTTTCCATTGTCGGCAGTGAAAATCTGGTGACGGCAGTAAACACGTTTTTTGCCCAGGGAAATTCAGTTGGGATTTACCTGCTGGAGCTGGGAGTACAGAAAGGCGGGATCAGTAAGGAAATCGCTGCACTGAAAGCTTATATGGAAGATCCGCTCCTGCGTTTTTATGCGTATCTGGTGCCGCAGCCGTGGGATGGTGACGCAGAGTTTATCAGTCTGGCAAAACTCCACACCGCCAACGAAGCGATGCAGTATTTCTTCGTGCTGACGAAAACGCCGGACGACACGAATTACGTTTCGCCTTATGCCGGTATTAAGTCGGTTATTGCAACGGCGGATGATACGTACCCGGCGACAAACGCGGCAGCAGCCGTAATGTGGAACTATGTTTCCGCATCACCTTCAGAAATCAACAAGGTGCCGCCGATGGCATTTCGCTATCTGCAGGCGGTAAACGCCCACAAGGGCAAAAATTCCATTCTGGCCACGATGACAAAGCAGAATATTAACTACGTCGATACGGGTGCTGAGGGTGGAATTTCCAACACGATTCTGGTGAAAGGCGTTACCAGTGACGGTAACGATATGACGTACTGGTATTCCGTAGACTGGGTGCAGATTAACGTCGATATGCAGCTCGCCAACACGGTGATCAACGGCAGCAATAACCCAATTAACCCGCTTTACTACAACCAGGACGGGATCGACCGTCTACAGCAGGTCGCACAGGCGGTGTTCAATACGGGCGTATCTTACGGCCTGGTCAACGGCCAGCCTGTCGTCGATGCAGTGCCTTTCCGCCAGTATATCAACACTAATCCGAATGATTACGGTATCGGGCGTTATGCAGGCCTTTCGGCCTCCTATACGCCGATGCGCGGATTTGTCGAAATCATTTTTAACATCAATGTGACAATGCAGCTTTCGTGAGGGACTGAACCGTGCCTAATCCAATGATTCCCGTTGGCACCCTTAACCGGGTTCGCGCCAGCGTTAAATTCACCTCTCATTCCGAACTGAATGTGTCCGCCTCATTTCTGGCAAAAGAAGGCGTCGAATTGTCCTTTCAGGGCAATATCACGGAGTTTTTACCCGCTATGACGGGAGCTGTGCAGTCGCCGCAGCCATACATGATTTTACAGGCGCGTGTTCATCTGCTGCGTAGCCAGGCGCTGGGAAAACAATTCAAGGCGCAATGGGAAAAAAACGCCACGATCGGCGACGCAAAAGTGTATAGCGACAGCACGGTATTCGGTGACTTCGATATCTATAACACGGCGATCACCAACGTGCAGGATATGACCTTCGCCGGGGGCGAGCCGGGTGTGGCCATCACCATTACCGGTACGTATTACATCAACTCTGAAATGTGGGATCTGGTATGAAAATCTCCCGAAATCTGAATCTGATTATTCCTGTCCGGACAGAAAAGGGTAATGGCTGGATCCATGCCACGCCGATCAGCAAAGAGGTGTTTAAAGAGCATTTCTTCATTCTGAGTAAAACCTTTTCTGCCATTTTTTCTGAAGGTCTTGGCGTCGTTGCGGGTCCGCGTATCGCTTTTCTGATGCTGGAGCGGATCTCGCGTGATTCCGGTATCTGGGACGATGATAAGGGAGTTCGTAATACGCTGGTGAACGAAATAATTCGCCTGGCAAACCTTGTTTATCCGGTGGAGGGCAAAGGTTACGACACAATCCCTCTTGATATGGCGCTGGAGCGTGAAATCGTTGAGCTGGATGATGTTGCGGGTGAACTCGTTTTTTTTACATGCGTCTCGTCGATAAATTCACCGGAGCAGGCGAAGGGGACTATGGATGTGGTCAATGGAATATGGAGCACTCAATGCTCGTCATTGAATCTTACGGAATGGATCGTTTCATTGCCGACATTGAAATCAGCCGCCAGTTCTGGCGCGACGGCGAACACGTCATCAGCGACATCCTCGACTACTCAGCCGGAGCCGGATTCAGAGACATCTGTGCAGATTCCGGTCTGAATGTAAAAACGGCAGCTCAGTTTCGTGAGCTGCTCAAATTCAAAAATCCCGCAGGAGTATTGTGATGGCTGGTAACCAGATGCCAGTTCTGACGCTGGATGTTAATGAAGAACACCTCAAGCGGCTTGAGGCGATATTTGAAAAGTATCGCAACGGGCTGATGATTGGTCCTGCCGGGACGCCGCTTAAAATACCTTCAAATACAGGTCAGGGAGGTGGCGCCCGGCAGACAACCACAGGCGGAGAAGCCAATCAGGCTCCCAGGAAACCGTCTTCACCTGCGCCAGTTCCGGCTGCGTCCAGTGATGGACGTTTAAGGGATGAAAAAGGGCGCTTTGTTGGCAGCGGAAAAACAGCGGATTCGCTGGTGAGCAACTATAAAGGTCGCGGCGAAACGATGTTTGATAAGTACCTCAGCGGGCTGGGGAAAAACGCCAAACAGACGCTGAAAACTTACAAGCAGATCAATTCTACGCTACGGACGACCACTTCGAGATTAAACAACCTGTTTAAAACCACCGTATCGTGGGGGACAAAACTTGCGGTTATGGGCGTTGCCGGGCCGTTTGGCTTTGGCATGATGGCCCGTAGTGTTGTAGAAAAACAGAAAAATGCAGATGAGCTTGTGGCAACGCCGGGAGAATTAAAGGCGGCAGAGAGTACCTATTCGCCTTATTTTTCCGGTGTTGGTAATTTGCTCAATACACTGGCAGCCGCGCAGAATGACACTCAGCATCCTGCCTACAACGGGCTAATTGGGTTAGGGATAAATCCTAAAAAAGGGGCAGCAGAAAATCTCCCTGTGTTGTTAGAAAGAGTCGCTGCTCTTGCAAAGGAATATGAAGGTTCCGGGCTTACTCAGAGCATGCTCAGAGGCCGTGGCCTTGGATGGGTAAATTTTGGTCTTGCTAACCAGTTAGTCAAATATCAGGACAAAATACCTGAACTCAACAAAGAGTTTTTATCGCGAGCTTCTCAGAATGACTCGTTGCTCACATCTGCACATACAAGTAAATATCAGAATCTTACCAGTAACCTGGAAAATAACTGGGATCGACTGACCAGTGGATTTCAAGGAGCTATGGCGGGGAATGCAGACGCTTTAATCAGAATTTCTGATGGTACTACGAATGCTGCCTTGAATTTCATGAATGGTGAGAACTTTAAAAGGATTCTGACTGATGTTGGAACGGGGCTGGATAAGCTTGGTAAGTACGTAAATGGCCCGGATTTTAATAACGACCTGAATAATTTTGCCGGAAATGTTGCAAAGGTCACTAAGGCTCTTGGCGGATTTGTAGGTTTTGCGGCTGAGCATCCCTGGCTTTTTGGGGCTGCGGTTATTGCCGGAGGAAGCGGGGCTTTCACTGGAGTGGCGAGTGCGGTTGTAACTGCGATGATGAGGCATCCGTTGATCTCTGCGGCAATGGCTTATGGTGCTTATGCGTATAAGGATCACGAAAATATCATCGCTTCGGCAAATTCATCATGGGACTACACCAAGAGAAATGTTGGTGATGCGCTTCGCTGGATAGGTATTGATACCGATCTTGGGCGTAAAAATACCGTTCAGGGAACGCCTGAAATTGCTATGGATATTCCGGGAGTGGCGACAGCAAACGGATTGCAGGAATATTCAAACAATGTAAACAGGTCAGCATATTTATCCAGAGGGATCAGGAATAACAATCCCGGAAACCTTAATTTCGCAGGACAAAAAGGGGCGACCCTGGAATCGGGGCCAAATGCCCGTTTTGCCAGCTTCCCGACGATGCTGGAAGGTATTGCTGCGTTGGATCGACAGGTCATGCTATATCTGAAGCGCGGCAAAAATACGATTGATCAGATTATTGATATTTATGCCCCTTCATCTGATGGAAATAACACATCGTCCTATAAAAGTTATCTCTCTCAGTACACCGGATTAGGTGTTAAGGAGAAAATCGATGGTTCTAATTTTGAGCTAATGAGAAAGCTAATTCAGGGCATTATTAACCATGAAAATGGGGCCGCCGCTCGTGCTGTAAGTGGCGATGATGTGATGCGGGCGCTGGCAATGAACCGGGGGAACGTATATTCATCAAATAATGCTTCTCAGGTAATCAGGCTCGAAGTTCAACAAAAACCAGGTTCAGATATACTGGCACAACTCGCCGGAATGCAACAAATACCGGGGTAAACCATGTCACTTAATTACTTTGGACAGGCTTTCAAACTGGCGTTTGAAGTCTCGCCCATTCTTTTGGTTGACGGCATAGCGTCGAAAATTCCAGGTGGGGTGATGCCGATTGCTGTTTTGACTGAAGGGCTAAGCATCACGAACGGTCTGCTGCATGGCGAGATACGCACACGTTCGATGGCGGCGTTTACCCCGATGGCGGGGACAACGTTAGTCCAGCAGGATCTTTGTAACCTGAATTTCTATAACCAGGTAACGGCAGCGAATGCGACCGTCAGGAAGCCCAATCGGGTAGCCATGCAGATGATCCGTCCGGCATCAACGGAGGACGGTGGCTACACCACGAAGGGAATGACGTTCACGGCGCTGAAAATGGCGCTTGATATGCATAACCAGTATGGCGGTTGTTACACCGTTCTGACTCCCTCGTTTATCTACACGCGCTGCCTGATGCGGTCGTTTATCGATACATCCGGTTTCTCTGAGCAGAACAAGCAGGTTCAGCACACCTGGCAGATTGAGTTTGAGCAACCATTGTCGTCTGTCGAACAAACAGTAAAGACGCTGGCGAATGTTCTGGATAAATTTGATAAAGGGATGCCGTCAGACGGTCCGCTATCGTGGTCAGGTATTAAGAACCAGGTCGTGCAGGAGTTTGGTATTGGCTTATGACAACGTTAATTCCTTTCAAACCGGACGGGCGAGGTCCGTTTCAGTTCACGGCCAGAATCGGAGAATATGAAACATTCGCCCGCGTTCCGTTTAATCTGTATGCAAATCGTTACTACCTGGAACTGAAAGACAGTTCTGGCGACGTGATTGTGTACACACCGTTGATCGCGTCACCTGACAATTACGACATCAATCTGGCGCTGCCTTGCTCGCCGGGGAAACTCGTTTTTCGTGAAAGTTCTAATCAGTTTGAGGTTTCGTAATGCGCTATTACCGACTGGAAATCATCAATCCTAAAACAGGCAAGCCGCCAGTGGATTGCAACGGTAAACCTATCGGGCCTTTTGATACCAGTAAAACACCCGGGTGTGGGTTACATATTGAATTTGACGTGCAGGTGACTGGACTTGATGTGGTGAACTCGGGAACCATGCTTGCGATATATGGTTTACCGCTCGATATGCTTAAACAGAGCGTTAACTTGCAAGGGTGTATTGTAAGAATGCGGGGTGGGTTTTCAGAAGGATTGCCTCTGGCCAACCCTGAGCAGCAGGGGGAAATCATCTACGGTGAAGTCTATCTGGCTTATGCTAACTGGATTGGCACCAACCAGACGTTGAATCTGGTTATTAATCCAACGCTCAGAAAAAAAGAAGATGGAAGCCCTTTCTCAATCGAGGGTAAAGGTGAAGCTGGTGAGAAAGTAGGGGATGTTATCGCACGTGCACTGAAAGAAGCTTTTCCTAAAAAAAAGATTGAATGTCTGGTCAATGACAGCCTTGTTTTACCTGAGAGATGGGCTGCGTCCTATAAGAATATTGGCTCGTTAGCGATGGTCGTAAAAAACGCATCCATAGCGATGATGCGTGATGCGAAATATAGCGGAATAGCCATCAGCATTCTTTCCGACAGAATACGAATTTACGATAACGTGTCGGCAAAGTGGGGAGAACCTAAAACAATTCATGCCCATGAACTGGTTGGACAGCCGACTTGGATTGAGCCGTTTACTGTCAGTTTCAAATGCCCAATGAGAGGTGATATCAGATGTGGTGATGTGGTTAAACTACCGGAGGGGCTATATTCAGGTGCAGCGTCGATTGTGATGGCTAATACAATGGCTCCTAGCGTTATCTCCAAAAACTCGACCACGTTTACCGGAAAATTTATGGTTAAATCTGTCAGACACATTGGCTCGTATCTGACGGCCGATGGTGATGCATGGGTGACAGTGTTCGAGGCGTATGCTGAAAACTGGGTGAGGGTGTAATGTCAAACGCTCAAAAACGACTACCTCTCCAACGCTTTTCGGAAATGGTGTCCTTTTCCGGCAACCAGCAAGCCGAGCTTAAAGGCCGTGAATTGCCCTGCCATGTTGTCGGTGTCAGCGGGCAGATAGTGACAGTTCAGTTTGATATGCTGCCGGAGGGGATCAACTTTCCGCAGATAACAATCCCTGTCGCCACATTCCCGTATATTCGTTACCCGATACAGCCGGGCGATCGAGGAGTAACAATTGCCGCTGATGTATCCCTGCGCGGTGTGTCCGGATTGGGAACCGGTATGGCGACGCTTTCTTACTCGATGTCGCTCACTCCACTGTTTTTCGTGCCACTGGCAAACAAGGACTGGTCCGACGAAGATCCGCAAAAAATCGTTTTGTACGGTCCGGATGGCGCGATCCTCAAAACAGAGGACGGCAGTAGCTCGGTAACGGTGGCACCGGAAGAAATCAGGCTAAAGTCGAAAGCTGTTTACCTCGAGGCCGAAGATATCTTCATGAACGGTCAAATTCACCTCAACGGACCGATCGTCCAGGACAAAGCCCAGATGAAGGATACAACTGCTTCGCTGATTGGCCCGCTTACTGTGCAAAACGACGCGATGATAAAAGGTGTCAGCGCCAGCGGTCACAGCCACGATGTGACTGGGGTTCAAAGCGGCAACAGCACGATCACGTCAAAGAAACCAAATCCGGGTTAATACCGGTTCATTTCACTTTAAATTCTATCCATAAAGCGAAAGCCCCGACTGGGCAAACAGTCGGGGCTTTCTGTTTCTGACCTTGAATAAGGCAAGGGATAATTACGTATGTTTGGAGGTCTTCCGTGATTAATTTTAGCGGAGGAGACTGGATTGTGGAAGCTCTAAAATTGCTCGAAAGAAGTCCGGTTCTGAGAAGAATGTTTTATGCAGTTCTTATAGTTATCGGAGGGTTTGCAGTTGCTAAATCGCTTCCGGGAATCGCAGAGATCATAAAGGTTCTAAATGGATAGCGAACTGATTCTTAAGGCTGAGACAACCCCACAAGGGGCTGATAAGGCTGCGAGAATAATCGCAGTATGTCGGGGGATTCGGCATATTCTGACTCCAGTAGCGTGGATCATTTGCACCGCTCTGGTTACCGGTACCCTAATTTACTTGAAAGGTTGACGCATGAGAACATGGGGCCGCGTCACCGACGCGAACGGCAACAAAAAATGGGTTGCAGTAGAGTCAGACGCCAGCGGTGATTTCTCCTACGGCTGGCTGACGACGCTCATTCAGACGTTAAAGCTGGGGTTGGGGGAGTCGCCGTTTTACGCGAATTACGGCATTCCAGCGCAGCAGTGCATCGTGCAGCAAATTTACCCGGACTACTATGTGAACATGGTTCAGCAACAGTTTGCCGGGTATTTTGCATCGCTGGCAATTTCAAAGGTAGATGGGGCAGAGAACCCCACCTATAACATTGATGTTGTGTTTTTTAATGGGACCAGTTACCGGACGCAGGTTCCGGTTTGAGTCAAATTTTCGGGCATCAGTTGGGCCAGTGGCGTGTTAAGAAGTTCATCGCGTGGCATGACAATCCATCCACTTTTGCGTAGTAAGTGAATTGCCCATTCTGTGGTGATAACTGAGCCTGATTTGTGGTGCTCAATGTGGGTAACCGAGCCGTTTCTGACGCGCATGATGATGTCAACATTCAGAGGGGATTGTGTGCTGGTGGTATCTTCGCGCAGCTTCTTCTCGCACTCGATGAAGTATCGGCGGATCTGGCGTCCTTTTTCGTTGCGCTCGACCATTGCCAGCTCTTTGGCAGTGTCTAGGGTGAGGTGGTAGTCCTTGCGGTTATGTCCTCCTCTGCCTCCTAACGATTGCTTTCCTGTTTTGGAAAGCAAAATGTAATCTTGATTTTCTGTAAATCCGTATTCTGCGATGCGGGATGTAATCCAGGCAGCGAAAACCTTACCTACACCAAGAAAAGCGTGCAGATCACGAGCATTACAGAGTAGGGCGGTTTCGTTTGAGATAGTTCCGTTGAAAACGGGGATTAATTGTATTGTCATAACGACCTCACTGATTTTTTCGAATTTCCACTATCGGAGTGGAGCCGGGAGGTTCGAAACGGCTCAGTGAGGCCGCGGACTTATTCCCCTTTCGGGTGTTGTATTCGTCGCCCTCCCGACATTGTTCGGGGATGTGACCGCACATTGTGCCATCACTAAATAGCAGGCATAAAAAATCCAACACTAACGGGGTTGGTTGTGACCGCACTGAGAAGAGGTTTCGACGCCTCATGCGCTTAATCATACTCAACTGGGCGCGGTTGTAAAGTATGAACTTGAACGGACATTAAGAATGGGTAAAATTTAATCTCCTGTTTTTAAGGAGATTACGGATGATTAAGTTTAAATTATTTGTAGTGTTTGCTTTTTTATTACAAATCGGAACTGCGAATGCGGTATCTTTTGATTGCTCGAAAGCTAAATCATATTCTGAAAAGTTAATTTGCAGCAACAGTGAATTATCTGAACTTGATGATAAATTAAATTCTTTATATCAAAAAGTAAAGTTAGAGAGCGCTGATAAGAAAGCTTTTAGAAAAATTGTTTCAGACTTGTGGAATGAAAGAGAGAAGTGCAAAACAGAATCATGTGTTCGACAATGGTATTCTAATGCATTCAGGGAATATTCATCTTTAAATGAAATTAATGAGAACATAATCAATGAATCAAAGAATTACGCTGAATGGTATATTGATGGTGCACTGATAATATTACCTCCACTGGAAGGTGTTAGTAAAAATAGATTCCTGATGTATGGCGATGATGGGACAATAGCTATTTTTATTGCTTCAAAATCTAAAGGCAATGGATTTTGCGATAATTCAGTGCAAATTGATGGACCATTAGAGTATCCACCAATTTTGATTAATGGTGAATATTATAAAACTTATAAATCATGCTTGTATGGAAATGGTTTTATAGTACCAAAAACTGAAATTGGTAAAGCGGTTCTGAAAGAATTGGTTATGAAAATGAAGCCTATAAAAATTTCTTTTGGAGACGGCGATGAATTTAACTAT
Organism: Escherichia sp. MOD1-EC6098; assembly: GCF_002965865.1. NCBI lineage: Bacteria > Pseudomonadati > Pseudomonadota > Gammaproteobacteria > Enterobacterales > Enterobacteriaceae > Escherichia > Escherichia sp. MOD1-EC6098. Next base: position 2,770 of record NZ_PTSN01000020.1, on the reverse strand, counting down.
CCTCCATCAAATGTAAAAAGAATGCTTGAGAGGGTGGAAAAAATGAAACAGGCAAAATAAGTTAACTTAAAACCGCTTCGGCGGTTTTTTTATGGGGTAGATATGTCTGAAATACCAATTACTATGACCAGTGCGGGTGCGCAGCCTACGCCACCCAATGATTTGCTCGCGAATCTTATCACCAGAGTTGCTGAAAAAGTACCTGGATATACAGCCAACCTTCCGGCAGGACTTATTACAGACCTTGCCAGCACGGCTGTCGGGGCGCTGGCATTAATAGACCAGGCGCGGGTGGACCTTATTAACTCCGTAAGCCCATACGGCGCAAATATTCCGTTACTGATGCAACTCGGAAACATTTATGGAGCACAGAAGGGATTAAGTACAAATACGGCGGTATACGTGGTGTTTGAGGCGTTGCCGGGGTTTGGTATCCCTAAAGGATTTGTGGTTGGAGACGGTAACTACCAGTATGCGGTTTCCCGCGATACGGTGGTGCCGGAAAGTGGGCAGACTGAACCAGTCTACTGTGTGGCCACTACGTCAGGCTCATGGGCTGTACCGGAAGGGACCGTGACGCAGGTCATTACATCAGTACCCAAAGACCAGCCTGTAAAATGCACCAACCTAACCGCAGGGATGCCAGGTCAGGAGGCGCAAACGTGGGCATCATACCGCGCCGAAGTCATGGAGTCCGGCATGTTTGGTGTGCAGGGAACACCGGATTGCTTTAAAGCGATGCTCAAATCAGTAAGCGGTGTGCGAGAAAACCTGATTTCTTTCCGGCAGTCGTCGTTGGGGAAATGGGTTGCGGTTGTTGGTGGCGGTGATCCGTATGATGTGGCTTATGCGATTTACAAATCTGTACCGGATATTTCGAAACTGACCAACGATGTTAGCAATCCATCCGGTGCGGCAGTGGAAAAACGCACGGTTTCAATAACCGTTTCGCCGGACGTTTATCAGGTGCCGTTCGTTATCCCGTCATCACAAAACGTCATGGTGCTAATCACCTGGAACACGGTGTCTGATGATTATGTTGATCCGGCGGGTATTGCTATGGCTGTGCAGCAAAACGTTGCTGATTACATCAATTCTATTGAAGTCGGTCACCCGATAAATCTGCTGCGAATCCAGGATATTTTTACCAGCTCCGTAAAATTGCTGGTTGATGCGACGTTGATCTCAACAATCAGTGTGAGCATTGGTATTAACGGCCATATTGTTCTTCCGGCAAAAGACACAAGCCTGGTTTATGGCGATACCTATTCCTATTTTTCAACGGTGGCATCACAGGTTCAGGTCAACAAGTATGCAATATCTGACTGAGAAAATTCTCCCTGCTTATCCATTTGTGCAGTACAGAGATGATCCGAATGTTGTTGCGTTCTTTGATGCATACAATGAAATTGCTCAGGAATACCTCGATTCACTCAACAATCTGGCATTGCCATGCTGGACATCGGAATCAATAACCGGGCAATTGCTGGACTGGATTGCACTCGGGATTTATGGCGTTGAAAGGCCTTTACTACAGGTTTCCGAGGAGGCTATTGCACGCGGCGCATACGATACCATTGAATACAATACGATCCCGTACGCAGCAATGCGGAATTACGTTCCGGGGCAGGCATCGTATGTCCCTGATGATTATTTCAAACGAATATTAACGTGGAATTTTTATAAGGCTGACGGTTCGCATTTCTGCATTGACTGGTTAAAGCGCCGTGTGGCGCGGTTCATTCATGGGAAAAACGGAATAGACCCGCCGTTGCAGCACACTTTTGATGTGAGCGTGACTGTATCGGACAGTGTTTTTTCTATTCAGATACCAGAATATGGTGATGGTATAGGCTATTTTCTGAAAGATGCCATTGACCAGAAATATGTAAAACTCCCTTTTATTTATTCCTATGCAACAACGGTGATTCAAAAATGATTCTTGGATTCGGCAATAACGTTGTTTCAGCACTGGCTGGTGATATTACGACGATTCAGACTGATATTCCGGTGATGCCGGGCACGGGAGCTAAATTTGCAAAATTGCTTTCTGCCGATTTTGAAAATAAATCGAACGGGCAACGCGTCTATGCAAAAATTACGCTTACCGATAATAAAGAGTCTGCATTTGAGATTTGTCACCTGGTATCGGTAAGCGGTGATGTGCTGAAAGTCATTCGTGGGCAGGAAGGAACAACCGCGAAAGGTTGGTCCCTTAATGACGTTGTGGCTAACTTTGCCACGCGTGGATCGGAAAACTATTTCGTACAGATTGCGCAGCTTCAGAGCGGTCATTATATTGCGGGTGTTGCTGGTGGCACTGCAAACACACTGACGCTGGAACTTCCCTCGACGTTTTTTGTTAATGAGGGTACAGATTGGACGCTACGAACCCCGATTATCGTTTTCCCCGTTCAGAACAATACCAACGCGGCGACACTTCAACTAACACTAGGCGGAAAGGTTCTTGGTACGTTCCCACTTTATAAGGGGAACAAGTCCGAGCTGGTGGCGAATGATATCATTAAGGGTATTCCTTTGATTTGCCTTCTTGATAGCGAGAAAAGCTATTTCAGTGTGATAAATCCTGGAAATATCTATTCAGATTTTGATCTGCGATATGTAAAAAAATCTGGTGATTTGATGACCGGGGAACTGAAAATCCGTGGTGTTAATGCGCTGAGGATTTTCAACGAAGCCTTTGGTCTGATTTTTCGTCGTTCGGAAGAGTGCCTGCACCTTATCCCTACCAGTGAAGGTCAGGGCGAGA